>JACCQV010001024.1 GCA_013813945.1 Deltaproteobacteria bacterium
GCGCTCAGCAGGCACTCCTGACCACGGTCGTACTCGCTCTGCTCACGCGCCTCCCGCGGCCGCGGCCGACGGTCTACGCGCCGGTCCTGACGTGGGCGACCACCCACGTACTCCCTCGAGTCAACGCAGCCCGCGCGCTCCTCGCCCGCAACTAGACCCTCCTCCGGACTAGGGACGCTCCCAACTTGCGCGATCTATTTCGCGCAACCCGGCGAATTCGCGGCCGGCACCGGGGACGCTCCCAACTTACGCGATCTATTTGGCGCAACCCGGCGATTCCACGATCGGCCTCGGCGACGCTCCACACTTACGACAGCAGGCGGTCGTCACGCACGACGGCATCAATGTCCGAACGTCGGACACAACGAGCGTAAGTCGGGAGCGTCCCTCGTCGTGTGTGTGATCCCGCGGACTTCGACGAAATAGATGGCGTAAGTTGGGAGCGTCCCTAGCGCGGGACGAGCTGCTGGAGCTGCCACGCCTGCAGGTGGAGGTGCCGCTTCGCGGCGCGCTCGCGAGCCCGCATCCGGTTCGCCATCATGGCTGCGGCTCCGATCAGCGCGAGCACGTAGAGCGCGGCGACCGCGAGCGTCGTGGTCTCGTCTCCGGCGATCGCGAGTGCGTCGAGGAGGAGTCCGCGGTCGTCGACGGTGGTGGTCACCGAGAGGACATCGAGCCGCTCGAGGAGCCACGGGCCGATCACCGCGAGCCACGGTAGCGCGACCATGCCGGCGAGCGACGTCAGCCGCGACCGGGTGGGCGTGAACATGATCGCCATCGCCGACATCGCTGCGAGCCCCGGCGCGATCAGAAACGGTGTGTACATCCGGGCGACGAGCGCGAGCAGCAGCGCGTTGGTCACCGCGATGATCCCCTCCTTGCCCACTGCATTCATGCGCGTGCCCCACCAGCACACCGCCATGTTGAGAAAGATCAGCAGCGAGAGTGCGAGCACGTAGGGCGAGTTCGGCGGCGCGATCCACCACACGAACGGCATGATCGCGAAGAACAGGACGTAGGCGTAGACCCCGACGCGGGCGTTACTCCGCATCGTGGTCACATCGTCGGCGAGGATCGACTCCTCGACCTCGCGCGGCATCGTGCGAGGTGGCTCGAGCATCAGGCGTCCGAGCAGCTCGGCGGCCGCGGTCAGGTTCGGATCGAGTGCGATCGCGCTCGAGGCCTCACGCATCGCGAGGGCGCGCTGATCATCGCCCGCGGTGAATGCGAGCTGCGCCTTCGCGAGATGCTCGGCCGCTAGCTTCTGTCGGGTCGCGACATCGCGATCGCCGTCGAGGAAGCTCTGCACGCGATCGCCGAGCTCGCGCGCGGTCTGGATTCGCTTCTCGCGATGGATGTGCGTTGCATGGACGCAGAGCTCGTCGAGCTCCGGCGGAATCGATCGCGTCGGCGCGCGCAGCGACGCGCGTGCATCGATCCCGCTCTCGGCACTGGCCAGCCCCGCCTTGCCGGTCGGATGCAGCATCGTGCGCGTCAGGATCTGAAACAGCAGACAGCCGAGCGCATAGACATCGGCGCGCGCATCGACATCGGCGTCACCGCGGACCTGTTCCGGCGGCATGAACCCGGGGGTGCCGACCGCGGTGCCCGGGATCGTCGCGTGCTCGTTCTCGCCATCTGACGAGCTGCTGCTGACATCGGCGAACTCGGCGTCGGACTCTCCGACGACTTTCGCAACACCCCAGTCGAGCACATAGACCTCGCCGAAGTCGCCGAGCACGATGTTGTCTGGCTTGAGATCGCGATGGATGATCCCGCGTACGTGCGCGAACTCGACCGCGAGGCAGACCTCGGAGAAGGCGCGTAGCAGGCGCTGTAGCGTGAACTCGGGACTATCGCCGGCGAGGATCTTCGCCAGCGTCGTTCCGGTCAGCTTCTTCATCGTGAAGAACGGCAGGCCCGACTGATCGCGGCCGATGTCGTAGAGCGGAACGATCGCCGGGTGCTCGAGCCGGCCCTGGATCGAGGCCTCGCGCAGGAAACGCTGGACGACGCGGTCGCTCGGCTCGATCCGGCGGATCCGCTTGAGGGCGACCTCGCGGCCGACCACCTCGTCGCGGACCTGCATCACCTCGCCCATGCCGCCCTTGCCGAGGCGGCTGACGACGCGATAGCGATCGCCGGCGGTCTTCTTGATCGGCTCGCGATCCGAGCTCGCGCCAGCGTCGGCCGCCGTGGGTGGGCGCCCGTCGATCGTCGCTAGCTCGGTGTGCTTGTCGCGGTCGTCCACCATGACGACCACGATATCAGCGTTGAATCAGGCGAAGTTCTTGTTGGCGAAGTCCCAGTTGACCAGCGTCCACCAGGCCTCGACGAACTTCGCTCGCGCGTTGCGGTAGTCGATGTAGTAGGCGTGCTCCCAGACGTCGAGCGTCAGGACGCAGGTCTTGCCGGTCGCAAACGGGGTCTCGGCATTCGGCGTGGTCTCGATGGCGAGGCCACCGTCGGCGCCCTTGACGAGCCAGCCCCAGCCGGAGCCGAACTGGCCGATCGAAGCCTCGGAGAACTTCGTCTTGAAGTCCGCGAAGCTACCGAACGACTTGTCGATCGCAGCGGCGATCGCGCCGGTCGGGTTGCCGCCGGCCTTCGGGGCCATGCCGTTCCAGAAGAACGTGTGGTTCCAGACCTGCGCCGCGTTGTTGAAGATCTTCTTGTCGCCCGCTGCGTGCGAGGCCTTGACGGCCTCCTCGAGCGACATCGACTCGTACTTCGTTCCGGCGGCGAACTTGTTCAAGTTGTCGACGTACGTCTTGTGATGCTTGCCGTAGTGGTACTCGATGGTCTCGGCCGAGATCGTCGGCGAGAGTGCATCGTTGGCCCAGGGGAGCGGGGGAAGTGTGAATGCCATGGCCGTGGTTGTAGCCCTGTGGGGCGGCGCACGGGAGGCGGGAGCGAGGTAAAGTGACCGCGTGGCAGGCCCGCTTGGACACATCGGCGCTGGTCTCGCGTACCTGGCGACTGCGCGCCGCCAACACACGAGCGATCAGCTAACAGCTCGGCAACTCGCCTGGTCCTCCAGCGTCGGATCGATCCTGCCGCCTGGGCTGACCCTGACGTGGTTCGGTACGGCGGGGGTTCGTCTCTCGTACCAGGACACGGTGATCTGGATCGATCCGTACGTCACGCGGCTCCGGTTCGGCGAGCTGGTGCGACGCCGGGTCGTTCCGTCGTCGCAGGATGCCGTCGCGACGTGGATCGATCGCGCGGACGCCGTCCTCGTCGGGCACACGCACTTCGATCACGCGCTCGATGTTCCGGCGATCGCGGAGCGGTTCGGCTGCCCGGTCTACGGTTCGCCGTCGCTCCAGCACCTGATGGGGCTGCATGGGCT
>JACCQV010001031.1 GCA_013813945.1 Deltaproteobacteria bacterium
CACTCGAAGCGGTCGGTGGCCGCGAGATCCAGTCGCGCATCAGCGGCGAGACCGAGCTCGTGCCCGGGATGTTCGCAGAGGCGCACGTGGTGATCGGTCAGATGAACCGTCCGGTGGTTCCCGCCGATGCCGTCGCCCAGCGCGGAAAGACGTGGCACGCGTTCGTGATCGTCAACGGCGAGGTCCAGGATCGCGTCGTTCAGCTCGGTACGCCTCCGGCCAAGGGCATGGAGGCGATCGTCAAGGGAGTCGCGGTGGGAGAGCGGCTGGTGCGCAACGTGCGAGCAGGCAACCCACAGATCGTCGACGGCCTTCGCGTCGAGACGGCGAACTAAGGCCCCGGCCATGCAGTGGTTAGCCAATATCTCGGTGAGGCGGCCGGTGTTCGCCACCGTGCTGATTCTCGTGCTCGTCGTGGTTGGAGCCGTCGGCTACGGGAAGCTCGGAGTCGACAAGTTTCCGAAGATCGACTTTCCGCTCGTCACGATCGTCACGCCGTATCCGGGCGCGTCCCCGACCGCCGTCGAGAGCGACGTCACGCAGAAGATCGAAGAGGCGGTCAACTCGGTCAGTGGCCTCGACACGCTGACCTCGAACTCGACCGAAGGCGTCTCGCTCGTGATCGCGCAGTTCGATCTCGAGATCGATCCCGATACGGCCGCCCAGGACATCAACGAGCACCTCGCACAGATCCTGCGTGACCTGCCGCCGGGGACGCGTCCCGAGGTCCGCAAGGCGGATCCCGATGCCGCTCCGGTGATCGTTCTCTCGGTGAAGGGGCCACAGGGCGTCCCTGCACGCGAGCTGACGCGGTTCGCCGACAAGCAGGTCAAGCAGCGCATCGAGCGGCTCGCCGGAGTGGGGCAGGTCGTGATTCTCGGCGGACAGGAGCGCCAGATCAACGTCGAGCTCGATACGATCCGGCTCGCGGCCGTCGGGGTCTCGGCGCTCGAAGTCCAGCGCGCGATCACGACGGGCAACGTCAACGTGCCGGGCGGTCGCATGGAGACCGGTCCGATGAACACGACGCTGCGCGTCGAGGGTCGCGCCGCTGACCCCGAGCAGATCGGCAACATCGTGGTGCGGCAGATCGGTGATCATCCCATCCACGTTCGTGATGTCGCGGAGGTCCGCGATGCCGAGGAGGATGCAGACACCGCCGCGTCGCGCAACGGCATCACGGCGATCGCCCTCTCGGTGCGCAAGCAATCCGGTCAGAACACCGTCGCCGTCGTCGACAAGGTGATCGAGCAGGTCGCGGAGCTTCAGGCAAAGCTGCCGCCCGGGTACTCGGTCGACATCGTGCGCGACAACTCGCTCCAGATCCGGACGTCGGCATCGCAGGTGCTCGAGCATCTCGTGGTCGGAGCGCTGCTCGCGTCGCTCGTCGTGCTGTTGTTCCTCGGCAGCCTGCGCTCGACGATCATCGCGGCGATCTCGATCCCGGTGTCGATCGTTTCGACGTTCGGCCTGATGATGGCCGCCGGGTTCACGCTGAATCTGATGACGCTGCTCGCGCTCGCGCTCGCCGTCGGCATCGTGATCGACGACGCGATCGTCGTGCTCGAGAACATTTATCGGTTCATCGAAGAAAAGAAGATGAAGCCGTTCCCGGCGGCGATCCTCGCGACCAAGGAGATCGGGCTCGCCGTGCTGGCGACCTCGCTGTCGTTGATGGCGGTCTTCCTCCCGGTCGCGTTCATGAGCGGGATCATCGGGCGGTTCCTCTACGGGTTCGGCCTGACGATGGCGTTCGCGATCGGCGTCTCGACCATCGTTGCCTTCACCCTCACGCCGATGATGGCGTCGCGCATGCTCGCGCCACCTCCGCCGCCGGGCACGGTCCGCCGCAAGTCCTGGCTCGAGCGCGGCAGTGACTTCATCTACCGTCCGATCGAGCGAGTGTACTCCGGCGTCCTGGCGTTCTGCTTGCGCCACCGCTGGGTCGTTGGTCTCGCGATCGTGGGCTCGTGCGCGACGATGCCAGTCATGGCCAAGAAGGTCGGCGGCGACTTCCTGCCACCCAACGACGAGGCGCAGTTCGAGGTTTACTTCCAGGCCCCCGAGGGCACCACGCTCGAGGCCACCACGCTGATGGCCGAGCGGGTCGCGCGAAAGATCCGCGTCTACCCCGAGGTCGACAGCACGCTCGTCACCATCGCCGACAGTGATCGCCGCGAGTCCAACGTGGGCCGGATCTACGTACGGCTCTCCGATCCCAAGGTGCGCGTCCTCCATCAGAACGACGTGATGGCGCTCGTTCGCAGCGAGGTCTTGCCGCCGCCGTACCCGGCGCCGAGCCCCGAATCAGTCGGGCCGATGCTCGCCGGCTTCCGTGCGTTCGGCGTGGATGAAGCAGCGGTTCGCGAGCGGCTCGCCTCGGATGCGGCGCGTCGCAGCTACGTTCTGGTTGGCACGCGTGTCGCCGCGCAACAGGTCAACGACTTCTCGATCGGCGGCCAGAACGCCATCGTGTCCTACGTGATTAGCGGCCCCGATCTCGACAAGCTCGAGGGCTATGGCCGCCGGGTGCTGGCGACCATGAGCCGGGTCGAAGGCGTGGTCGATCTCGACTCGAGCTTGCTCGATCCCGTCGAGGAGTTCACGGTCACGCCCGATCTCGAGCGCGCCGCACTGCTCGGTGTCGATCCGGCGGATATCAACGCGACCTTGGCGCTGCTCGTCGGCGGCGTTTCGGCGTCGACGTTCGAGGATCGCGGCGACCAGTATCCGGTGTTCCTCCGTGCGGCGGAGCGGTTCCGCAACGATCCATGGGCGCTCACCCTGATCGCCGTGCCATCGCGCACCTTGGGACAGGTCCCGCTGTCTGACGTGATCGATGCCGGCACCGGAACCGCGACATCGAAGATCACGCGCCAGAGTCGCGAGCGTGCGGTCACCATCACCATGAACGTCTCGCCCGGATTCTCGGAGACCGCGATCGTCAGCGAGCTCGAGAAGGCGGTCGCCGAGCTCGACCTGCCAGCCGGCTACTCGGCCGAACCGTTCGGCCGCTCCAAGGAGATGGCGAAGATGGCCAGCGCATTCCTGCTGGCCATCGGCCTCGCCATCGTCTTCATGTACCTCGTGCTCGCCGCGCAGTTCGAGTCATGGCTCTACCCGTTCATCATCATGCTCTCGATCCCGCTGACCGTGCCGTTCGCGATCATGTCGCTCGCGTTCACCGGTGGCTCGCTCAATATCTTCTCGATGCTCGGCATCATCGTGCTGTTCGCGATGGTCAAGAAGAACGCGATCCTTCAGGTCGATCACGCCAACGGTCTCCGTCGTCAGGGGCTCCCGCGCACCGAGGCAGTGCTCGCCGCGAGCCGTGATCGACTTCGTCCGATCCTGATGACGACCTTCGCGTTCGTCGCCGGCATGCTGCCGCTCGTCACGAGTCAGGGCATCGGCGCCGGATTCTCGAAGGCGATGGCGAGTGTCGTCGTCGGTGGTCAGCTCCTGTCGTTGCTGCTCACGCTGGTCGCCGTCCCCGTCATCTACACGTGGTTCGACGACCTCGCGCGCGGCGGTCGCTGGCTCGTGACCAGGGCGCGCCGAGGCAAGATGCCCGCTGATCGCGGCGCCGACGAGATCGGAATCGTCCATGTCCATGCCGCGACGCCAAAGAATTCGCCGGGCGACCACGTGGCTTGAACGTTGCCATCCGGAGCGCGCAACCACGATGGAGTTTTGCGCCGAATGAGGGTTCCGATCCTGAGTGCGCTTTGGTATGACGCGACTCCTTCGTAATCGTCGCGTCCGTGACCATGGCAAAACCGACACGATCCACTGGTGCTATCAGGACTTCGGCGGCAGGGCGCGACCTTCGCTCGCTGCTGCACGTCCCCCAGCACGACCTGCAATCGCAGCTCGCCAGCCGCCTCGAGCGCCTGGGCTTTCCAGCCCTTCGCGCTGGCCAGGTCCAGCTGCTCTCCGTGATCGGTGGGCTGGGGCGCGACGCAACCGTGGATGCGAGCAACGAACAGCGCGGCGTGCGCCTGTCTGACCTCGTCTCCGTGCTGTCCCTCCCGAAGCAGACCGTCGGCGACCTCCTCGACGAGCTCGAGGATATGCGGATGGTCGAGCGGTTCCCTGACCCCGATCACGGTGTGATCAAGCGCGTCCGCCTCGGCCCCAAGGGCAAGGTCTGGGCGGCCGAGGTCAAGCGGGTGTCCGCGGCGACCGAGCAGCGCTGGGCCAATCGGCTCGGCTCGAAGAAGATGCGATCGTTGCGTGCGCTACTCGAAGAGCTGGCCGCGACCGTCGAGGGTCCGGTCGTGCGCGCCAACGGTCACCGCCAGCGCGGCTGACCGATCCGCCCGCGGGGCGCTAGAAGATCGTGTAGATGAGCGACGCCTTCATGATGGTGTCCATCTTGGAGGCTTCGGGGACAAAGCCCGGCGCGAGGTTCTTGATGCCGAGCGGGCCGGGACGCTGGTCGTACTTGACCTCGAGCGAGGTCTGAAACGACAGGTTCTTGCCGATCTTCGAAGACACCGACGCCTTGAAGTTCAGGCGGGTGTCCTCACCGATCGTGGCGGGCTCTCCCATTCGGGTAGCGTGCTCCTCCTCGTTGAGGTTCGTGAGGCCCTCGAGGCTGGTCTCGAACGTCGTTCCCTCGGTCATCTCGGCCTTGTAGCCAAGGAACGCGCGCAGCGAGTGTATCGAGTTGCTCGGCCCGGTGACGAGATCCTCGTGCGAGTAGTCGTAGCCAAGCTCGGCCACCGCTTCTGCGGTCTTGGACTTGAACAGCTGGCGGCTGTAGCCGGCTTGCGCTCCGAGAACGAGATCCTTGCCGGCCGGAACGTCGCGCGCAGCGAGCGCCGCGATGAACAGCGAGTTGTACTTCGTCAGAAACCGGTCGTAGCGAAGCTTGGCCGCGAGCGTGTTCGCGGTCGTGGTCTCCACCGACGTGATCTCCGAGTCATTGTCGACGAGGCCGTTGCCGTTGTTGTCCTCGAGAACGCGGACCGCTGACTTCGCGTAGGTCAAGGTGCCATCGAAGGCGATCTTGTTCAGCCCGGTCTTGCGCGCTGCCTTGATGCCCGCCGTGGCCGTGATCGTCTCGGAGTTGCCGGTCGTGAAGACGATGCCGGCCTCGGCGCTCGCGTTGTACTCGGTCCCCTTGACCTTCTCGACCTCCGCGGCCTTGCCGTATTCGAACTTGGGGTCAGCGAGAGCCGCGCCACCAACGGCGCCGAGGCAGAAGGTGAGGGCGAGTGTCTTGGCGAGCATGGTCACTCCGTGCGGGGGATTGCGCGCAGACGATAGCCGAACCTGTGACGCGACTCGATGAGATCCCCGATCTCAGATTTGATCAGTGCACGGCGAACTCGGCGGACGAGCTGCTTGACGTGATTCTCGCTCGGCTCCCTGGTGTCCCAGGATAGGTCTGCGATCAGCTCTGATGACCGCACGAAGCCGCGGACGAGCTCGGGCTGATATGCCTCGCCGGCCATGCGCCGGATCATCAGCGCCATCAGCTCGAACTGGGTCGTGGTGAGCTGAACCTGCTTGCCATTGACCTCGATCAGACCGCCACCTCCACCGGTGGGCTCGTGCATCTTGAAGCTCAGGGTCGGAAGCCCGACGTCCGTCTGCTCCTCCTCCTCCACGACCTCGTCCACGAACGGGTGCAGCACCGTCGCTGCGGCCAGGTCTGGTGGCTTGAGCGTTGCGGTCAGCGTGCGACCCAGCTTCGGAGCGGGGAGGTGCGTGACGTCGGTGACGAAGTAGAAGGCGATGTGGCCGAACCGGATCCGATCGCAGTTCTTGAGCGCGGTCGTCGCATCGACGAGCCGGTCGTCATGAAAGGTCCCGTTCGCAGAGCCGAGGTCGCGCACGGCCCAGTGGTCCCCATCGAGGACGACACGCGCGTGGTTCCGCGAGACGGATGGTTCGAGGATCGCCAGGCCCGGTCCTTCGACCTGGCGGCCGATCAAGGTCTCCCGTTCGAGGCGGTGGGGGCGGCCCCAGAGGTCGATCAGTCCGGCCAGCATCGGCTGCGCGTTCTGGAGCTGGATCTGCTCGGGCGAGATCTTGATCGGGCTCGAGAGCTCGTCCCTACACTCCTCACACAGCACCCCCACCTCGGCGGGGCGCTGCCGGCAAACCGGACACATCACGCCGCCATCTTAACTCACTTCCAGCGATCTCTGCGGCCAAGACGCGTGACCACTCCGACAGTGAGCTCGACGCAATGCGCGTATCCCGCATCGCGCGCGACAGTGATCACGTGTAGTGCCTGGAATCGGACCGAGACATTGCGTCGTGTCTCCACGCTGAACGCTCCGCCGTAGTGCACGTTGCCCATGGTCCCGGGGCGTGAGGTCCCGTTCTGCGAGAGCAGCGAGAGCGCCCCACCACCGACGAGCGCACGGAGACCGAAGCGACCTTCCTCGGCGATCCTCGCTGCGATCTGAGCGCGCGTGATCAGCAGCGCGGCGACGCCGAGGCGACCGACGTAGCTCGGTGCCGCAAGCCCGAGCTCGACTTCGAGCCCGACCCGGCGAGTCGGGAAAACCCCCAGAGGAGCACCCGCGAGCGGACCCGATGCGTTCGCGTCACCGGCGTCGAGTGGATCTCCGAGCGCGAGCGCATCGTCACCGAGCTGTGGCGTGGTGATCGCGCCGACATAGCCGCCGAGATCCACAGCGAACCAGTCGGGCTTGCCCGGTCCCATCACGGTCGGTGGGGCATCGAGCGCGACCAGACGTAGTCGACCGAGCTCGACCGAGCTGGCGCGCAGGATCAGGCCGGCTTCCTCGGTTCCAGCGCCGGCGGTGATCACGACGTCGATCCCACCACGCGTGCGCTTGATGTCGCCGAGCGACAGATCGCCGACGGCTTCGACCTCGAGTCGATCGCCGAGCGGCGCGGTCGATGCGACGCTGACGTGGATCCTGGTCGGCGTTCCCCTGCGCAGGGGGGCCGTCTGCGCGCTGACGATCACCGGTGTGATGACGAGCGGTACCTCGGCGGTCGGCTGGCCGGGCCCACCGCCACAGCGCACGGTGGTCGCGCCGGGAACGGTTGCGGTCACGATGTCGGCCGGCACACCTCCGCCGATCCGGCAGCGCAGCCCGGGAGAGGCGAATCGCGCACCACTGGCGAACGCGGTCGCATCGGTTGCTTCTGGCTGCTCGCTGCCCGCACGCGTTGCGGTGATCGCGACGATATCGAGCGAGACCTCCGCGGGCGCACTCACCTGGCCATGCTCATCGATCGCTGCGATCGAGACGCGATGCTGTCCCGTTCGCGATTCGAAGCGCTCGAGGGCAGGCGCGGTCAGGATGAGCTCGACGGGGTGCGCGGCATCGGACCAGCGCACGCGGTACCGAGCGGCGCCGGGGACGGCCGCCCAGCCGATCCGCACGGCGGCAGGACGTCCGGCGAACGCGACGAACGTGCGCGGGCCGGCTGCAATCGTCGGGGCCGCTGGCGGCTTCGGTGCAGCGGCAACCGATGCCGTCGCGAACAGCACGCAGCCCACGAGGCATGCCCGAGGTCCCATCCTGCAGGAATTATCGCACGAGGCGTTGTGGGTCGCGCTATTCCCAGGCGGCGTAGCGGCGACCGAGGGTGGGTTCCTCGACCTTGTCGGGTCGGATCGCGAGCTCGAACGGAAACGAGCGCGCGCTGATCCCATCGTCACCCGCGGTCATCACCTGGAAGTGCAGGTGCGGCGTGGACGAGAACCCCGTGTTGCCGGAGAGCGCGAGCACCTGGCCGCGCTCGACCTTCTGTCCCGGCTTGACGCCGACGCTGCTCGGAGCGAGGTGCATGTACTCACCGAGCGTTCCGTCATCGTGCATGACGATGACGAAGTTGGTCCGGTCGTAGTCGAGGTAGTCCGGCGTGGTGCCGGAGCCCTGCGCTGCCGCGTTCGCCGCGACGATGACGCCCTCACGCGTCGCACGTACCGGGGTCGCGACGGGGCAGTCGAAGTCGACCGCGTACTCGTTGGAGCCCTTGTGCGAGAAGTTGCCGTGAAACCCCTGGAGCACCGCGAAGGTCAGGCCGTGGGGATACGGCAAGGCGTAGTGGTACGGCCTGGGCACGCTGCGCGGATCGCCGAACCGAGCACGGAACGTGAGGTGGCGGCGATACGGGCGCGATCCGTCAGGCTGGCGGAGCTCGGCAAGGACGACCGCCTTGCCGATGCCGAGCGGGGAGGGCGCGGCCGGAAGATAGGCCACCCCCGAGGACGGCGTCGTCGGCTCGAGGTTGTCGAGCTGCGCGATCGACCACGCGATCATCATCGGCACCGCATAGCGGCTACGCGCAATCTGCACGACGCGATCGCCGTTGCGATACATCTCGAACTCGATCTGCCCGCCATCGAACACGAAGTCGACCAGCCGGTCGTCGAGCTGACCGAGCTCGGCCGGGTTCTCCGGAGCCAGCCGCTCTTCGGGAACGACGGGATCTTGATTTGCGTACCGCTGGGGCGGTGGATGCGTGCACGCGATCGCCGCAGCGAGCATCGGTCCGAGCACGAGCAACCCGCGCATTCGCCCGATCCTAGCAGGTCGGGCGCAACCGCGGTGCGTGGCGTCTGTCCACTGCTCGCATGCGAAGACTCGCCATCGCCGCACTGCTGCGGAGCGCTTGTTCGGCGTTCGAGTACAGCACGTTCCGTGGCGGTCCGATCCAGCCGCGCTCGGTTCTCGAGCGCCGCTCGGAACCGGCAGTGCGGCATCGCAAGACCATCGAGCCGCGACGCCGAGGGCGCGCTGCACACGGTGCTCGGCGCGACCGTGCAGTTCTAACCCCAGGGATCGCTTGTGTTGACCTCGTAGGCGTAGGCGTAGGCGTCTGCGT
>JACCQV010001040.1 GCA_013813945.1 Deltaproteobacteria bacterium
TTCGACTCCACCGCGGAGCTGCCTGCCGGCCGGGGAGCCCCGCTGCCGACCGCGGCGGCAGGTGGAATCTCGGGCTCGGCCTCCGCCGTGGGCGCGGGTTGGGCGTCCGCGACTCCGCCGGACACCAGGATCGATGCCGCGACCACCACGGCAGCGTGCGCCCAGCGCCCGGACCTCATATGCTGAGCATACCGTGGCGGACGACAAGCGGCCTGCTGCTTCCAGGCAACCGCGCAGGCGAAAGCGCCGATTGCGCGTCGTCTCTGTCCTGCGGCTCGCCTTGCTGCTGGCGGTCTACGGCATCTCGATGGGTGCCGCGGCGACCTACCTGGCAGTCACGACGCTCAACGAGGAGCTGCCTCAGAACCTGACGCAGCTGCTCGACTACCAACCAAACCGGCGCAGCATCGTGCTGTCCTCCGACGGTGAGGAGGTCGGGACGTTCTCGATCGAGAACCGCAAGATCATAGCGCTCGAGCGGATGCCGCCGCACGTCCCCGCCGCGTTCCTCGCCGCCGAGGACCGCCGGTTCTACAAGCACGTCGGCTTCGACACGATCGGCATCCTGCGCGCCGCGTACACGAACTTCCGGTCCGACGACGAGGATGACGGCAAGGGCGGCGTGAAGATCAAGCAGGGCGGCTCGACGATCACCCAGCAGATCATCAAGCAGACCCTGCTTGCCGGCGAGGAATTGATGGGCGACGTCGATCTGACACCGGAAGAGGCCGCGCGCGAGCGCAAGAAGAAGAAGTACCGGCGCAAGGCCAAGGAGATGATCCTCGCGGTCCGGCTGGAGCGCGAGCTCAACAAGTCCCAGATCCTCTCGATCTACCTCAACCACATCTATCTCGGGCATGGCGCGTACGGGGTCAGCGCCGCGGCGAACACCTACTTCGGCAAGGAGGTCGAGGACCTGACCGTCGCCGAGGCCGCGATGCTCGCAGGCGTCGTCGCATCGCCGACGGCGTTCGCACCGCATCGCAACATGCCGCTCGCTCGAGAGAAGCAGCTGCGCGTCCTGAAGTTCATGAAGATCGAGAAGTACCTGACCGATGCCGAGTACGACGCGGCGCTCGCCGAGCCGATCTCGCTCGTCGACGAGAGCGACCTCAATCACCTCGCGTCGCCGTTCTTCGTCGAGCACGTGCGGCAAGTCGCGACCAAGCGCTACGGCAACCGCCAGCTGTTCAAGGGCGGGCTCAAGTTCTACTCGACGCTCGATACGCGTATGCAGACCGCCGCCGAGGGTGCGGTGCGCAAGGGCCTCGAGTCGCTCGACCGCCGGCTCGGCGTGCGCGGCCCGATCGGGTCGGTGGCGCAGGCCAAGCGCGGGGCCTGGACCGGTGGTCCCGCGCATCCGATCGCCGGGCTCACGAACGACACCAGCGCGCTCGCCGATCAGGTGCTCGCCGACCAGTCGTACGGCGCGATGGTCGTCGAGCTCCCGCGCAACAAGCAGACCGTGCTCGTCGATCTCGGTCCCAAGCGGCTTCCGCTTCTCGAGGTCGACGCAAAGGACATCCGCGCGTGGCGCGACGAGAAGACCGGCGAAGCCATCAAGCTCGGCGACCTGCTGCCGGTCCGGCTCACCGACGACGGCGCCGCAGTGAAGCTCGCGCAGCGTCCGGTGCTCCAGGGCGCAATGATCGTCATGGAGCCGTCGACGGGACGCGTGCTCGCGATGGTCGGCGGCTACGACTGGACGTCGAGTCAGTTCAACCGGGCGACCCAGGCCGAGCGCCAGGTCGGCTCCTCGATCAAGCCCTTCATCTATGCCGCCGCGCTCGAGGCCGGGCGAACCCCGGTCGATCGCATGACCGACGGGCCGTACTCGGTAACCACGGCGACGGGCGTGTGGACGCCAGCGAACTACGACAACAAGTACATGGGCAACGTCACGCTGATGACCGCCCTCGCCAGCTCGCTGAACACGATCAGCGTGCAGCTCGTCGTTCAGGTGGGTCTCGAGCGCTTGCTCGAGATCCTCCGCGGCTTCGGCATCAGCTCGCCGATTCCGCGCCACATCTCCGTCAGCCTCGGCACCCCCGATTTGACCCTGCTCGAGATGACGGCGGGTTATGCGGGCATCGCCTCGGGCGGGCGCCGCGTGACGCCGCGATTCTTCGATCTGGTGACCAACGCGTCGAACGGCGAGACGATCGAGGACCTCCGCGAGCTGCCGCCCGGCCCTCAGGTGATCTCGCCCGAGGTCGCCTACGTCACGCAGGCCTTGATGAAGGGCGTCGTTCAGCGCGGCACGGCGCGCTACGCCCAGGTGGTCGGCCGCCCAGCGGCGGGCAAGACGGGTACGTCGGCGAACTATCGTGACGTCTGGTTCATCGGATTCACCGCGGATCTCGTCGCCGGCGTCTGGATCGGCCGCGACGACTCGACCCCGATTGGCGACAAGATCACGGGCGGCGGCGTCGCGGTCCCGATCTGGGTCGACTTCATGCAGAAGGCGCATCCGAGGACCAAGGTCCGCGACTTCTCCGTGCCCCCGAACATCGGGTTCGCGCGCGTCGACCCGTGGAGCGGCGATCCGACCGGCCCGCGCGGTGATCCCAAGAGCTCGATCTGGATGCCGTTCGTGCGCGGCTCGATGCCGAGCAAGCTGCTGACGGGCCCCCAGATCCGCTCGTTCGACGACCTCGTGCCCTCGCCCACACTCCCCGCTCCTCCGAAGTGCACCTCACTGTCGTGCCTCTGACGTTGCGTGCTAGGGTCGGCCCTATGTTCCGCTTCGCGTTGTTCGCGAGCTGCGTTGCGCTCGTGTCCGCGTGTCGCTACTCCCTCGAGGACGGTGGCCAGAGCATCACCGCCGATTCGAGTGTCGATGCGCCCCTGAGCGCGTCCTGCATGGAAGCGATCACCCGCTCGGATCTCAACTTCATCGAGACCAAGATCTTCGCGACCTCGTGCATCTTCTCGGGCTGCCACAACGGTGCGAACACGGACGCCGGCCGGCTCGACCTGCGCGAGGGCATGGCCCACGCCGCCCTGGTCAACAAGGACTCGGCGATTGCCCCCACGTACAAATACGTGGTCCCGACCAAACCGAACGAGAGTCACCTGCTGCTGATGATCCAGCACATCACGCCCGAGATGATGAGTCCGCCCACGACGGCCCCGGACCCGCAGATCGGCTACATGCCCCAGAATGCCGGGGGGCGGGCGATCTGTGTCCAGAAGCGCGAGGCCATCGAGCGCTGGATCATGGCGGGTGCTCCTGCGACCTGATCGAGCGATCTCCGTGAGACGCCAGCGAGTAAGTCTCCGTTCGGAAAGCGTGATTTCCCAAATTGGCGCCCGTGGTTGGCTTGACGCCGGACATGGGGGCTCGCTACAACATTCGCAAGCAGCGCAAGGGGCTTCGGTCACGCGCGCGGAGGCAATGGATCGATGAGCTGGCTAAGTGAAGTCTTCCAAAAGGGCGGGCCCTTTTTCATCGTCAATACGTTCTTTCTGGCCATCGTCATCGGCCTGATTGTCGAACGTTCGATCTACTTCCTGGGCCGCGGCCACTTGAACGCGAAGGCGTTCCTCGAGCAGTTGCGCAAGCTCCTCTCGGCGAACAACGTCGATCGCGCCAAGAAGCTGTGTGACGCGACCACCGCGCCGGTTGCGCGCGTCGCGAAGGCCGGCCTCAACCGCCTGCATCGCGGCGAGGCTGCTGTCGCCCAGGCGATGGAAGAGACGATGTCGGACACGATCCCCGAGGTGAAGGCCCGGGTCGGTGCTCTGTGGTCGCTCGCCAACATCACCACGCTCGTCGGTCTGCTCGGGACGATCACGGGTCTCATCCGTACGTTCAGCGCGATCGGCGATGCGAACCCGGCGGACGCCAAGAAGAAGCTGTCCGACGGTATCGCCGAGGCGATGTACAACACCGCGTACGGTCTCTCGATCGCCCTGATCTGCATGGTCGCCCACCTGCTGCTCTCGGCGGCCATGAAGAAGGTGATCTCGGACCTCGAGGCCTTCAGCCTGCGGTTCGAGAACCTGCTGGCCGATGGCGGCGCCGGTGCTTCGACGGCGGGTGCGGGTCGCGCACCCGCAGCACCGACCGAGGACGAGCACCAGTCGGCCTAGCGGATGCAGTACTCGGCACAACGGCTCCGCTCGAAGATGCGCACCGCCGTCCGGCGGCGCGAGGACCTGATCGAGCAGGAGGAGATGGAGGGGGGCGAGATCAATCTGATCCCGTACCTCGACATCGTCACGAACCTGATGCTGTTCCTGCTGGCCTCGGTCTCGGCCGGGCTGATCCTCGCGCAGATCGATACGACGCTGCCCGACAAGGCACCGCCGGCGATCAGCCCGTCGGTCACCCCGCCGACCAACCCCGACGAGCAGCCGCTGAAGCTGTTCGTCTCGGTGAAGCGCGACGAGATGATCCTGTGGTCGGCGACGGGCCTCGAGGGCACGCTGAGCCAGCCCAAGCCGGGCTACGTCTTCAAGCGGACCGGCCGCGATGGCGACGCCTGCGACGGCGCGTACATGTGCGAGTCGAACTTCTGTGACGCCGCGACGCTGCGCTGTGCAGCGGGTACGGAGGAGCTCGCTCCGGTCTTCGAGTA
>JACCQV010001043.1 GCA_013813945.1 Deltaproteobacteria bacterium
GCGACGACCTTCACGATCTTCTCGAACGTGTGCTCCTTGTCGCCCGGGTTGATCCGCTCGGGCGAGTAGCCGAGGAAGTAGTCGACGCCGTTCTTGAGGCCGCTCTTCTCGTCGAGGATCGGACCGCAGACCTCTTCGGTGACGCCGGGATACACGGTCGACTCGTAGACGACGATGTCGCCCTTCTTCAGGTGCGGGCCGATCGTCTTGCTCGCGCTGATCATCGGTCCGAGATCGGGGCGATTGTTGATGTCGATCGGCGTCGGGACAGCGACGATGTAGAACGTGCACTCGCCGAGCCGCGTTGGATCGGCAGTCATCTCGAGCTTGGTCGCGGACTTCAGCTGCTCGTCCGTGACCTCGAGTGTGTCGTCGTGGCCCTTCTTGAGCTCGTCGATCCGTCGCTGGCGAATGTCAAACCCGACCGTGGGCAACCGACGGCCGAATGAGAGCGCGACGGGAAGCCCGACGTAGCCGAGACCGATAACTGCAATCTTCTCTTGCTCGAGGGTGCGCATCTGCGACGAGGACACCACGATCTCCTGTCCTCCGACAAGCGCGCCTGCGTTTGATGGGCGTGAGTGAGCGAAAGCGCACGGCTCGGGATACAATCTCCGCAGGGTGGCCGTCATGGGTCGATGTCTTGCCGGAGCGGTTGTAGTTGCGCTCGCCTCATCTGCGTCTGCGGATGTGGAGACGCTCACAGCAGAGACCAAGCCCGTCGCGGTATTGGAAGCCGGCGTCTACGGCGGCGGCTTCATCTCCAACTTCTTCCACCAGTTCTACGACGTGGACGCCCAGCCCAACCGGCAGGAGCTCGAGCGCGTCAACATGGAGCTCGGAGTCCGGTTCGCCTACTTCCTCAACCGCTGGTTCGGTGTCGAGGTCGAGGGCGCCTGGGTCCGGGCGACGACCAAGCAGACCGGTGACGGCGCGAGCATCTTCAGCGGGCGAGCGCAGGCGCTCGTCCAGCACAAGTGCCCCTGCACGACCTTGTCGCTGCCCGAACAGGTCGTTCCGTTCGCATCGCTCGGTCTTGGAGTCTGGCGGGTGAGCTCGAGTGACGATGTGCTCGGCAGCGATACCGACATGCTCCTCCACGTAGGCGGCGGCATCCGGTTCTTCGCGACCCCGTCGATCGCGATCCGGGCCGAGGCTCGCTTCCTGCGCGGGCCGTCGCAACAGGCGCCGTATCACCTCAACGCCAGCTACGGCGAGTTCATGCTCGGCGTGTCGTTCGTGCCGACGTTTGGCCGGGGCGGGGACACGGATGACACCAAGGTCGTCGTCGCCGGTCCACCCAAGGTCGATACCGATAGCGACGGGGTCGCAGATGACGCCGACAAGTGCCCCGCCGAGGCCGAAGACCGCGACCTCTACGATGATGGGGATGGCTGCCCCGATCCCGATAACGACGGTGACGGTATTCTCGACGCGGTCGACCGGTGTTTGATGGAGGCGGAGGACAAGGACGGCTTCGAGGACGATGACGGCTGCGTCGATCGCGACAACGACGCGGATGGTGTCGCAGATGCCCAGGACGCATGTCCGTCGGCGGCCGAGGATCGCGACGGCTATCGCGACGGCGACGGCTGCCCCGATCCCGACAATGACAAGGACGGCGTCGCCGACCTCGCAGACAAGTGCCCGACGGACGCGGAGGTGATCAACGGGGTCGATGACGAGGATGGTTGCCCGGATCGTGGCGACGCTCTCGTGGTGCTCAGCACCGACCGCCTCGAGCTCCTCGCTCCGCTGATGTTCACCAGGGACAAGCTGACGAAGGAGAGCGTGTCGGTGCTCGCGCAGGTCGCCGGCATGTTGCGCCAGCACGATCAGATCCTTCGTCTCCGGATCACCGTGCACGTGCACCCGACGCGGAACGCAGAGGCCGATCAGGCCATGTCGGACCGGCGCGGTGCTGCGGTCAAGGATTTCCTGGTCAACGACAAGGGCGTCGATGCCAAGCGCCTGGAGGTTCGCGGCTTCGGCAGCTCCAAGCCGCTCGTCCCGAAGAAGGCGAAGAACGCCGCGCTGATCAACGATCGCGTCGAGCTGATCATCCTCGAGCGCAGGTAGCTCGCTCAGCCCACGAGCAGAACGCCGAGGAAGCGGCCCTTCGGCATCAGATCCGCGAGTCCGACCAGATCGGTCTCGTGCGTCTGGTGCGCGCGTCCGACCAGCGCGACGGCATCCATGCACGCGGCGGCGGTCGCGTGCTCGCCGAGCAGCTCGAACCCGGTGAGATCGACGAGCACGTGGCCGAACAGCTCCGCACCCTCGATCAGGACGCGCGCGAGCTGGGGCACGACCTCGCCCGCGCGCTCGGCGTGAGGCGGGGAGAGCAGGGCCAGCGAGCCCCGGAGCCACCGGGTCGAGAACACCGAGCGGTCGTGGTTCGTCGGGGAGTCCTTCGCGACACTCGGCAGACCGGGGTACCGGACGTTCGCGTCTACGACGGCGACCGTGTTCCCGGTCGCCTCGCAAAGCGCGAGCCCGAGCTGGATCAGGAGCGGCGGAACCGCGACCTTGTCATCGCTGGGGATGAACCCGATCACCCGAAGACCGTCGGCGCGGATCCGCCGGACCACCGGTGCACAGGCGGCTGCGAGCTCACCGTGGCGGCGGCCGCCGACCTCGATCCCGAGGGTGGAGAGCAGCTCGTCGTCCGTGGTTCCGGCGCGGTCAGTGGGTGAGGACTCCGTCACTCCTTCAGCATAGCTTGCGAACCGGTGCGTGCGCGCGGTAGCAGTCAGCGGTGCTGTCCATCGTCCACGTGCTGTCCTCCTATGGGGTCGGTGGTCAGGAGCGGGTCGCGCTCGATCTCGCGATCGGGCAGAAGCAGCGCGGCCATGACGTCAGCGTGCTGTCTCTCGCAGCCGAGCCGGATGGCGCGATGGCCGCGGAGTTCGCGCAGGCGGGAATCTCCGTCGGCCGAGTAGTGAAGCACGGCGGTCTCGACCCGACTCTCGTGCCGCGGCTCGCGCGCGAGCTGCGCCGGCGCAAGGTCGACGTGGTCCACACGCACAATCCCCTGCCACTGATCTACGGCGCTCCGGCAGCTCGGCTGGCCGGTGCCGCGGCCATCCACACCAAGCACGGCGTGAATCCTGGCTCACGCGGTCACCGGATGCTCCGGCGTGCCGCCGCGCAGCTGACCCACGCGTTCGTCGCCGTCTCGGACACCACCGAGATCCAGGCGCGCAAGCAACGCGACGCACCGCTCGCGAGGCTGCACACGATTCCCAACGGGATCCGGCTCGACCGCTACGCTCCGGACCCCGAAGCTCGAGCTGCCGCCCGTGTCGAGCTTGGACTCGGCGATGCGTGGGTGATCGGCACCGTAGGCCGGCTCGACGACTTCAAGAACCAGTCGCTCCTCGTGCGGGCGATGGCGCCGCACCTGTCGTCCACCGTGCGCCTCGTGATCGTCGGCGATGGCGAGGGGCGACCCGACGTCGAGCGCGCCATCGCGGCGCTGCCGGATCCGCGCTGGGTCGTGATGACGGGCAGGCGCATGGATGTCCCCAAGCTCGTCCATGCGTTCGACGTGTTCGCGCTCTCGTCGAAGAGCGAGGGGCTCCCGCTCGTCGTCCCCGAGGCGATGGCCGCGTCGTTGCCGATCGTCGCGACGGCGGTCGGTGGTCTACCGAGCGTCGTGGACGAGGGCGTCACCGGTTTTCTCGTGCCCGTCGACGAGGCGGCGCTGTCTGCCGCGCTCGGAACGCTGATCGGGGATCACGAGCGCGCTCGCGCGATGGGCGTGAAGGGTCGCGAGATCGCACTCGCGCGCTACAGCCACGACCGGATGGTCGATGCGTACCTCGCGCTCTACCACCAGGCCCGGGAGTAAATCCCGGGCTCTCGATCCCGGGCCCTCGATCTTGGGACTCAGACGCGGAAGTAGCAGCTCGCGTTCATCATCTGGATCGCTTCGCGCCGGCGGATGCGATCGGTCTCGAACACGTACTCCTTGAGCATCCGCAGATCGCGCGTTGCCGCCGTGATCAGGCGATAGCCCGTGCGCCGGACGAAGCCCATCGGACCACCGGCACTCGTTCGATTCGGAACGAGTACGTCCGAGCAGACGTCTCCCTTGGCCCACATGATCTCGTCCATTCCCGGGACCTCGATCTCGAGCTGGACCTCGCGGCGGGTAGGCCCACCGACGTAGGGCCGCTCGATCCGTAGTCCCATCGAGGACAGGTCGACTGCGAGGCCGGAGCCCTGCCCGACCTGACCGTTGACCACTTCCCAGCACAGCGTTTCGACGTCGACCCGGGGACTCTCGCGACGGAGGTGGTTCATGCGGAAAATTTTCGGCCGCTTCGCCCCCGCGGATCCAGTTTCCTTCCGATCAGTCGTCGTGACGACCGTAGTAGCCGAACCGAGGAATCGCGATCTGGGTCAGGAACATGGCGTCGGACATCGAGCGGTCGAGGGACTGCCGCCGCACGTCGAACCGGTCGAACGGCAGCATGCTGCCCAGTGATCCCGGCCAGATGCGGTTCGCGCCGCTCGCATTGGACAGCCCGATCCGATAGCCAGCCGCGGCGACCGCAGCCCGGATCCGCTCGCTCCCGCGACCGAGCCGGCGGCCCACGGGATACGCAATCGCGCGCACCGGTCGCCCGAGCTGGGACTCGATGTCCTCGCGCGATCCGGCGAGCTCGTCGCGCAGACCATCGGCGTCCAGTGTCTGCAAGACGCGATGACGACGCGAGTGCGATTCGACGTCCATCCCGGCACGTGCAAGCGCGCGGATCTGGTCCCACGTCATGATCAAGCCGTTCGCGTAGTCGGCTTCGATCTCGTCATTCCATGGGACCCCGAGCGCTGCCGCGACGCCGACGAGGAAGCGATTGACGTCCAGGTTGGGCGTGTCCTTGATCGTATCGAGCAGCGCCATTCGCGTCGCGCGGCTGCGTGGCTCGAGGACGAGTCGCTTGGGATATACGAGCGTCGCACCGTGCGTCGCCTGATTGACGAGCAGCGCGACCCGCTCCCACCAGTAGAGCTTTCGCTCGTTGACGAACGAGGTCGCGATGAAGAATGTCGCGCGGATGCCGACCGCCCTGAGGATCGGGAGGGCGACGTCGTGACAGCTCTGATAGCCGTCGTCGAAGGTCACCATCACCGGATTCTTCGGCAGAGGCGAGCCATCGAGAGCACGCAGGAGGTCGTCGATCCCGATCGGAGTGCAGTGGCGGGCGAGCGTCTCCATCTGCCAGCGAAACTGTGCCGGCGTCGAATCGGCGGCGTCCGGGTCGTAGGGATACGACGGGTCGTGGTCCGCGACATGGTGATACGTGGTGATGCTCACCGTGGGGATCGGGACGACACCCCGCACCTTCAGCACGGCGTGCAGAGCG
>JACCQV010001071.1 GCA_013813945.1 Deltaproteobacteria bacterium
ACATCCCTGGCGAGGCATGTGACGCCGGCGGAACCACCGCAGCATGCGATGGAGACTGCACGGCGCCATCGTGCGGCGATGGCTTTCACAACAGTGCCGCCGGCGAGGCGTGCGACACGGGCGGCAACTCGGCGAGCTGCGACGCGAACTGCACGTCCGCGTCGTGCGGCGACGGCTACACGAACGGCGCCGCGGGCGAGGCCTGTGACACCGGCGGAGACTCGGTCAGCTGTGATGGAAACTGCACGACCGCCTCGTGCGGCGATGGCTATCGCAACGCGGCGGCGGGCGAAGGCTGCGATGACGGCAACCCCAACAGCTACGATGGTTGCTCGTCGGGCTGCCAGGTCGAGACGCCGGTGTGTGGCAACGGGTACCGCGAGAGCGGTGAGGCGTGCGACGAGGGCGGCGCGAACGGCAATGGATCGAGCTCGTGTCGCGCTGACTGTCAGTACGACTATTGCGGCGACGGATATGACGGCCCGAGCGAGGGTTGCGACAGCGGCGGCGCCAATGGCAACGGCGGCGCCTGCCGTGGCGATTGCCAGCTCAACGTCTGCGGCGACGCCTATCACGGCCCGGGCGAAGGCTGCGACGAGGGCGGTAGCCGCAACGGCAACGGCACGAGCGAGTGCCGGAGCGACTGCCAGATGAACGTCTGCGGCGACGCGTACGTCTGGTTCCCGGGCGAGGGCTGTGACGAGGGCGTCTCGAACGGCGACGGCTGGAGCGCGTGTACCTGGTCGTGCCAGTGGAACTACTGCGGCGATTACTACACCTGCTACGGCCAGGGCGAGCAGTACGACGACGGTAGCGGCTGGTGTAACTACCAATTCTTTCCGTAGCTGTAGCCGTTGCGCCTACACGGTGAGCTAGCACCGGGGAAGTGGTCCTCGGGCGCAATTGGGATCACTTCGATCGATCAGCTACACTGAAGAGGGAATGGCGCGCTTTCCGGAGCCTGGCACGGTGCTGCTCGGGAAGTACCGTGTGAACTCGCTGATCGGCGAGGGCGGCATGGGCGTGGTCATTCGCGCCAAGCACATCGAGCTCGACGAGGACGTCGCGATCAAGTGCCTGCTGCCCGAGATGCTGGAGCGCCCCGACATCGTGCAGCGCTTCCTCCGCGAGGCGAAGGCTGCGGTCAAGCTCAAGGGCGAGCACGTCGCACGCGTGCACGACGTCGGTCGGCTCGAGAATCAGATCCCGTTCATCGTGATGGAGTACCTGGAGGGCGCAGACCTCAACGCGATCCTCAAGCACCATGGCGCGCAAGAGCCCGCGATCGCGACGGACCTGATGCTACAGGCGTGCGAGGCAATCGCGGAGGCGCATTCGCTCGGCATCGTCCATCGCGACATCAAGTCGTCGAACTTCTTCATCACGCAGCCCGACAACGAGGCTCCGATCCTCAAGGTGCTCGACTTCGGGATCGCGACGGCGCCAGAAGGCACGAGCGATCTGACGAGTACGCAATCCGTGATCGGGACGCCGTCGTACATGTCGCCGGAGATGATGCGCTCGTCGAAGACCTCGGATTCGCGCAGCGACATCTGGTCGCTCGGGGTCGTGCTCTACGAGCTCCTCGAGGGCGATCGCCCGTTCCGGTCCGAGGCGTACTCCGAGCTCTGTCTGAAGGTCGGGATGGATCCGCCGATTCCGATCACAAATCCGCGAGTCGGGGAGGGGCTGCGCGCGGTGGTGATGAAGTGCCTCGAGAAGCCACTCGAGAAGCGCTACCAATCGGTCGCCGAGCTCGCGTACGACCTGATGCCGTTTGCCTCGGATCCGAACACCGCGCGCAAGTCGGTCGAACAGTGCGCGCGCTTCCTCGGTCGCCGAACGATGCGGACGATCGACGGCTCGCGGCCAGGCACCGGCGAGCGCACGCCGAACCAGAGGACGCCGACCAGCTCGCAGCTGGCGGAGACGGTGCTCGCCGACGCATCCGACGTGGAGAGCCGCGGAGGTGCCGGACCGCTCACGCCGGGGAGCCGCTCGACCGGAGGCACGCCGTCGCTGCTCGGTCGACCGACGCCCGCACCATCAACGCAACCCACGACGCACACGAGTATCGGCGGAAGCAGCGGGCAGTTTGCACAGCCGCTCTCGCCCGAGTCCAGGCCGCGTCGGCGCGGCATCTTGATCGCCATGACGTCGGCGTCGCTCATCGCGATCGGCATCATCGCGATGCTCGCGGTCGGCGGCGGCAGTGAAGATTCGGAGTCGCCGGAGCCCCTGGGCTCGGAAGCCGCGAGCTCACCGATCACGCTGGAGCCCGTGACCCCGGAGCCGGCGAAGCTCGTGGAACCCGCGAAGGTCGAGCCCGCGAATGTCGAGCCCGCGAACGTCGAGCCGGCGAACGTCGAGCCGGCGAAGGAGCCCGCACAGGTCGCCGACCCGATCGTCGTCGCCGAGCCAGCGAAGGTCGCGGAGGTGAAGACCACGACGACGCCACCGCCGATCAAGAAGGTCTCGACGCAGAAGGTCTCGACGCAGAAGGTCGTGAAGAAGGATCCGGTGAAGAAGGATCCGGTGAAGAAGGATTCCGTGAAGAAGGATCCGGTGAAGAAGGATCCGGTGAAGGACGCCAAGGACGAGCCCGGCGGCGAGCTGTTCAAGAAGCGCGAGTGAGCTGGATACTCGACGAGCCAGCCCGCCGCTGACCGTTGCGATCGGCAGCAGTCCGCGCGTGCGAGCGGCCCCAACCCCGCGAATCGCCTGACACCCGGCCTGGCACGCGGCCTGCCTCTTGCTCGGCCAGATGCGCTTCGCCTGTGCCCTCGTGATGCTCGCCGCCTGTGCCGACGCGGGCGATGGCGACTACAACCAGACCGAACCCGCGCCGCTGCTCGGCGTGGACGGCAGCCTCGATCAAGCCGATCGCAGCTGCCACGTCGTCCTCCGCGACCTCGAGCGCAACTGGACGGGCTTCACGTGGGAGACGACCGGATCGAGCTGGGTCTGGCAGGGTTCGATCGACATCTCGGAAGCTGCTGCCGCCGAGGGCCTGGTGCCGTCCGCGATGTTCCGCATGGCGCCGAGCGGCTCGTGGTCATCGGTGATCGCGACGCCGGTGACCAGCGCGCCGACTCCGACGACGCCGGGCTACGTCCGCTACACCGTGCGCATCCACCAGGGCCTCCCGGGACCGGGCTGGAGCGGCACGTCGCTGGCGAACGCGCGCATCGAGGTCGTCCCGTTCCTGGCGCTACCCGAAGGCGGTCGCCTGTTCGATCACAACCGCAACTCGAACGACCTCACCAACTACCTGATGGCCTCACCTGATCTCGCGATCTGGACGGACCCCACCGCGTGCGCGCCGCCGGCAGGTCCGACCCGCGCACGCCTCGTGTTCGCCGCCGACTTCTCGGAGCGCCGCGAAGGCGTGCTCGCACCAGGCGGTGAAGTCTCCATCGTCTTCGATCCCGCACGGCTCCCGACGTGCCGCAACTGGCGCAACGGAAACCCTCTCTACGACATCACGGCGCATGCCGTGTTCTCTCCCGGCCAGCAGCGGCGTGACGCGAGCGTTCGGGACGGCGCGGCGACCATGTCGGTGCCCAGCGACGCACGCGGCGTCACCGTGTGGTTCGAGAACACGGCGATCCCCGGCTGCCAGACCTGGGACTCCAACATGGGCGCGAACTACTACTTCGCGGCGCTCGTTCCACCGCAGTGGATGGGCGACGCGAGGTCGCTGATCACGCGCGGCGGCAGCGATGCCTGTGATGGCGGTGCGGTCGCAAACTCTCCGTTCGCGTTCGACACCTGGGCGCGCCAGCGCGCGGCGATCACGAACCTGTGCTTCCAGATCTACGAGCCCGGACTCACCGACCACGACGATCCGGACCTCTGGCACAAGCTCGACGTCCAGCTTCACTACCGCTACCTCGGCGCGGCGACCGGGCCGTGGCAGCAGATGCACGTCGGCTTCGACCGCCGCGCCGGCAACAATGCACGCTATGCGGCGAGCTGGCGCTCTCTCGATCCGCTGCGCTCGTACCACTGCCCCGATGTCACCCCGTCGACGGTCAACGGCGCCCAGGTCGTGCGCATCGAGTATTACCTCAAGGTCAACGGCGGCGAGCTCCGCCCGCAGCCGGGGGCCGCGTACGCCGGTCAGTTCAGTGATGACCCGAGTACCTGGCGCGACGCGAACTGTGACTGAGCCGCGCAGATCGAATCTTCGCGCGCGCGAAGCAAGCGCGGAAATAACCCTGCGGCGAAGGAACCCCTTTAGCGGGCGACTGAGCTGACCCTCCGAGCGATCTGGCCCTGACCCTCGGGGAACGCCGAGCTGTTTGCTAGCATCTGAGGCTCGTGCCGGATGTAGCTCTGAGTCGGATCTTGCGCCTGGTGGGCGCGCGATCGCTCAACACGTTCGGTCGTGCCGTGATCAGCGCGACCGTGCTGTGGGAGCTGTACCTCCGGACCGACAGCACGCTGGTGATCGCAAACGTCGGGCTCTTCCAGGTGATCCCGGTGTTCGTGCTGTTCGTACCGGCGGGGACGCTGGTCGATCGCACCGATCGGCGGAACCTGTCCACGCTCGCGGCGATGCTGACCGGGCTCGTCGGGGTTGGACTCGGTCTGGCGTCTGCGACCGATGCGCCCATTGCCGTGTATTACGCGCTGCTGCTCGCGCAGGGCTGTATCTCGACCATTCACGCACCGGCGAGTGCATCACTCATCCCGCTGATCATCCCGCGGGAGGACCTCGTGCGCACGAACCGGATCGGCGCGACGCTGCAGGAGCTGTCCATGATCGTCGGGCCGATGCTCGCCGGATTTGCGCTCAACGTGATCTCGCCGCACTGGATCTACGCCTTCATCGCGATCACGGGCCTCGCCTCCGCGGCGATGTACCGGTCGCTCCCGAAGCCCAGGGCGATCGACCTGCCAGCGGCGTCGGCGCGCAAGGACTGGCGCGTCGGGTTGCGCTTCATCTTCGCGTCGCCGCTGCTCTTGCCCGCCCTGACGCTCGACATGATCGCGGTGCTGTTTGCCGGGGTCACTGCGCTGTTGCCGGCGATCGCCATCGACATCCTGCACACCGACGCCTCCGGGTACGGGATCCTGCGCGCATCACAGTCTGCCGGTGCGGTGTCGATGGCGATCCTCGCCGGGCGGCTTCCCGCGTATCGCCGGCCGGGGCGGGTGCTTCTGATCGTGGTGGCGCTGTTCGGACTCGCGACGATAGGAGTTGGCCTGTCGAGATCGCTGCCACTGACGGTGATCTTGCTCGTGGCGTGTGGGGCGCTCGACAACATCTCGGTCGTGATCCGGCTGACGCTCGAGCAGATGGTCGTGCCGGATGCGATCCGCGGTCGGGTCAGCTCGGTGCACTACGTCTTCATCGGCGCGTCCAACGAGCTCGGTGCGGCGGAGTCCGGGCTCGCCGCGAGCCTGATCGGCGTGGCGCCGGCGATCGTCGGCGGAGGCGCGATCGCGATCCTGGTGGCCGGCTTCGTGGCGGTGAAGTGGCGCGCGCTCGCGACGATGCCGCCACTCGCCGAGCTGAAGACGGAGGGCGTAGCGAGCGGCTAGTGGATTCGCGCGGAGATCGCTCGGTTCTCGAGGATCTCGGCCTCGATCGCAGCGAGCTCTGCGGCTCGCGCGCGCCACCCGGTCGGATCGGCATCGCGCGCCAGTGCGAGGAAGATGTCGCGGTGACGGACCTCTGCCGTCGCAAGGCTCGCGTAGAGCTCGCGCGACTTCGGATCCTCGAGGGCATCCGCGAGGAGCTGCAGGCGCTCGGCGGAGCGTCCCTCGATCACCGCGAACACGAGCAGTCGATCCAGGCGCAAGCTCGGTTCGCCCTTGCGGATGTGCTCGCGAAGCTTCGCAGCGTAATCGTCGCCGAAGTCGTACGCAGCCGGCTGCCCGCGGCGCGACATCAGCTGCGAGACCTGAACGACGTGGCGAGTCTCGTCATGTGCGAGGCGCGCCATCGCCGTGACGAGGTCGGTGTGCTGCGGATAACTCCGGATCAGCGACAGTGCGGACTGCGCTGCCTTGCGCTCGCAGTGCAGGTGATCCGCATGCACGGCGTCTAGATCCGCGAGCGCGATGCCGAGCCACCGCGGATCGGTCGCGACCAGCGGTAACGCATCGCCGAGCGCTGGGACATCTTCCATCGTGGAACGATGTTACCTTTTCCTCCGTCGTGAAGAAGGCCGAGCGCACCGCCGCGAGCTTCCGCATCGAGTGTCTCGAAGGTCTCGAGCGCGCGCAGGCGCTACGACCGAAGGTCAAGACGCTCGAGACCTACAACCAGCTGCTGACCGCAGCGAGCGAATCGAACGCGCTCGCCGGCCTGATGTCCGAGGTTCATCCCGAGGAAGCGATCCGCGAGGCCGCGCGCGAGTGCGAGCAGGAAGTCTCGAGGTTCTACTCGGAGCTCAACCTCGATCGGGACCTGTACGATGCGCTGGCCGCGGTTCCCGTGACCGACGCGGACCCCGTCACCCAGCGATTTCACGCGCACACCCTGCGCGACTACCGCCGCGCGGGCGTCGACAAGTCGCCGGAGATCCGGGCACGGCTCAAGCAGATCGACGAGGACCTGACCAAGCTCGGCCAGCAGTTCTCGAAGACGATCTCCGAGGATGTTCGTGCGCTGGAGATCACGGATGCGAAGCGGTTGGCGGGCCTGCCCTCGGACTTCATCGCGTCGCACCCGCCCGATGCCGAGGGCATCGTCCGGATCACGACCGACCACCCCGATTACAACCCGTTCATGACCTACGCGGAGGATGACGAGCTCCGCAAGCAGCTCTACATCGCGTTCCGCAGCCGCGGCGATCAGCACAACGAGGACGTGCTTCGCGACATCCTCAAGCTGCGCGCCGAGAAGGCGTCGCTGCTCGGCTTCGCCAACTGGGCGGACTACATCACCGCCGACAAGATGATCAAGAGCGGCACACTCGCCGCCGAGTTCATCGAGAAGGTGTGGAAGCTCGCAGCCCCGCGCGCGGAGACCGACTACAAGGAGCTGCTCCGCCAGCTGCAGCGGACGCAGCCGAAGGCGACGGCGGTCACGGACTGGCAGAAGACGTGGCTCGAGAACCTCGTGAAGAGGGAGCGCTACGAGGTCGACGCCAGCATCGTGCGGCAATACTTCCCGTACGAGCGCGTCCTCTCCGGTCTGCTCGAGATCACCTCCGAGATCTTCGAGATCACGTACGCGCTCGTCACCGATGCGCACCCGTGGCACCGGACCGTCGTGATCTACGACGTCATGCGCGGCCGCAAGAAGCTCGGCCGGATCTACCTCGACATGCATCCGCGCGACGGCAAGTACAAGCACGCGGCTCAGTTCCCGCTCAAGGACGGCGTGCGCGGCGTCCAGCTCCCCGAGGGCGTGCTCGTTTGCAACTTCCCCAAGCCGACCAAGGGTGACCCGGGTCTACTCGAGCACGACGATGTCGTGACGATGTTCCACGAGTTCGGCCACCTCATGCACCACGTGCTCGGTGGTCAGCAGAAGTGGGTCACCCAGAGTGGTGTTGCCACGGAGTGGGACTTCGTCGAGGCGCCCTCGCAGATGTTCGAGGAGTGGGCGTGGAGCTACGACACCCTGGCGCGATTCGCGCGGCATCACGAGACGGACGAGGTCATTCCGAGCGCGCTCGTCGAGAAGATGCGACGCGCCGACAAGTTCGGCCTCGGCACGGCCACGGTGCAGCAGATCTTCTACGCCGCGATCTCGCTTGGCTTCCATCGCGCGGATCCCGACCAGCTCGATCAGCGGACCGAGGTGCAGAAGCTGCAAAAGCGCTACACGCCATTCGCGTTCGTGCCGGGCACACGGTTCCACGCGTCGTTCGGGCACCTCGTCGGCTATTCGGCGATGTACTACACGTACCAATGGTCGCTCGTGATCGCGAAGGACCTGCTGACCCCGTTCGCCTCGAAAGGCCTGATGGCGACCGACGTGACCTTCGCGTATCGCGACAAGGTGCTCGTGCCCGGAGGCACCCGAGATGCTGCCGATCTCGTGCGCGACTTCCTGGGCCGCGAGTACGACTTCACCGCGTACGAGCGCTTTCTCGTCGACACCTGACCACCCGGTTCGGCCGTCATCACGGATGAACGTCCGTGCGGACGCCGGTTTGTCGTCCTCCGGAACCAATTGTCGCCGGTTGTCACGATCGCCGGTCGGTTCGGTGACGTGACGTGGACCATTGATCACCATGGTTTTGTTTCGCTCCCAGGTGGCGTGTTCTAAAACTGCTGCATGAAGAATCTGACCATCGCGTTCCTGGCTGCGGCCTCCCTGTTCACGGTTTCTGCCTGCAAGAAGAAGGGTGGCGGCGACGCCGGTGAGGCCGTCGCGAAGATGGAGAACTTCACCAAGGATATGTGCGCCTGCAAGGACAAGGCGTGCGCCGACAAGGTTCAGGAAGGCATGACCAAGTGGTCGACCGACATGGCGGCCAAGGGCGGCGAGAAGAAGGACGAGAAGCCGGACGAGGCGACCATGAAGAAGATGACCGAGGTCGGCCAGAAGTACGCCGAGTGCATGACCAAGGCGATGACGCCTGCGGACGGCGCGGCCCCGACGGGCTCTGACCCGGCGACTGGCTCGGCGGCGGCGGCGGACCCGGCGGCAGCTGGCGGCGCGGCCGCGGCTGGCGACCTCCCCGCAGAGTGCAACGACTACAAGGCCGCCATCGAGGCGCTCGCGAAGTGCGACAAGCTCCCGCAGCAGACGCGCGACGCGCTGAAGCAGTCGTACGAGCAGACGTCGACGGCGTGGGCGAGCGTCCCGGCCGAGGGCAAGGCTGCTCTCGCGACGGCATGCAAGTCGGCGGCGGACGCGGTCAAGCAGTCGGCCGCGGCCTGCAACTAAGCAGCCCCCGACTCTGAGACGACGTTGGGCTCGCACTTCGGTGCGGGCCCTTCGTATTTTCGGACGGTTCGCGCGTGCTCCAGAAGGTGAGCCGCCAAGGGCGCCAAGAACGCCAAGCAGAGGTTGGGCTGCGAGTGCCTGCGGGTGCGGCGCGGATTCGGGCTACCGTTTGGTCATGAAGACGATCTCGTCGCGACTCGTGCTCGCCCCCGTGCTCGTGGCCGCCATCGTGGCCGCGGTCGGAGCTGCTGCGTGCAGCAAGAAGGACGACAAGGAGGGTGCGGGTGGAGCGGCCTCGGCCGATCCGTGCGAGGCCGCGATCAACCAGGCGATCGACGCGATGCTGGCGCAGGGGAACAAGGACTCGGCGGCCCCATCACCGATGGTCGAGATCGGGAACAAGCTGCGCGCGATCATGACGGAGCGGTGCAAGGCCGACAAATGGTCGGAGTCATCGCTCGCGTGTTTTCGGGCGGCGACCGATCAGCCGAGCATCAAGGCCTGTCGTCAGGGCTTGCCGATCGAGCAATCGCAGCGCCTCCAGGCCGAGATCATGAAGGTGATGACGGGCGGTCCCGGAGGTCCTGGGGGATGGGTGGCGGCGGCGCGCCTCCCCACGGCGGCGCTGCTTCCGGCGCAGGCGGCAGCGGCGGCGATGCGGTCGGCGGCGGTCCGCCGGGTGGTCCCAGTGGAATGAGTGGCGGCGGCGGCGCACCTCCCCCCG
>JACCQV010000593.1 GCA_013813945.1 Deltaproteobacteria bacterium
AGCGTCCGCGAGCTCACGCGCGTCGTCACCACCCGGACCGAAGACGCGTGGCTCGAGGCCGCCGACGGCAAGACCTCGACCGAGGTCCAGCAGATGGTCCGCGGCAAGTCCAAGGGGGATCTGCCCAGCGATCCGGTCGATCCGAAGAAGATCCGCTACCGGATCGTGCTCGATGACATCTCGGCGGAGGTCTACGCGATGCACAAGGAGGCGCGGATCGCTTTTGCCGAGAGGAACGGCGGCACGTGCACCAACGACGAGTTCGTCCGCTGCACGTCTCTCGCGGTGCTGAGGCCACCGGTCGCGGCGGACCAGCCGAGCAGGCCGGCGTACCAGCACGCCGTGACGACCTGCCGCGCGTGCAAACGCGGCCAGGGGGTCGCCGCCGGGATCGAGGCCGCGCTCTCGCCGCAGGCGCTGGAGCGAGCGCTCTGCGACTGCGAGCACATCGGCGATCTCGAGCGCGACGAGCCAGACCGGCTTCGATCCGAGATCCCGGTCGGCACGCGGCGCAAGGTGTTCGTCCGCGACAAGTTCCAGTGCGTCGTGCCGGGGTGTCGATCGTGCCGATACCTCGAAGTGCATCATTTGAGGCGGCGCGCCGACGGCGGCGGTCATGAGCTGTCCGGACTTGTCTTGCTGTGCGACGGCCACCACAAATTGCTTCACGACGGTGTGCTCACCATCTGCGGAACGGCGCCCGACCGGCTCGTGTTCGACCTGCCGCTCAGTCCCGGCGGGGACTGAAGGTCGATCAGTCCCGGCGGGGGCTGACGCGTTGCTTTCTGACAATCGAACAGCTGAACGAAGAGGCGCGCGGTGCCTCCGATCGCGACCACGTCGGCGATCGCTAGCCCCGGCGGGTCTGGATCGTCAGCGGTTTCCGGTCGTGATCCTCTGCCGGTGCGATGACCTTCAATGGCTGACCACACGCCTTCGCGAAGAGATTGCTCGCCCACCGATCGACGAACACGTCGCGACCCTGCGTCAGGTCATCGGTCAGGATCTCGAGCCCGATCCCGGTGGCAGTGGCCGCTCACGGATTCGCCGTCGCCGAGGACCGCGGCGTCTCCATCGAGGACAAGGATATGCGCCGAATTCCGGACAACACCCGTTGCCGCTCTTCGAATTATCGACGCGGAGCGCGAGGGTCGGCTCGCCCTGTAAGACTAGGAGCGCACGGTCGGAGCGGCGGGCACCGTCTCGATCTCGATCATCTTCGCCGGACCGAGCCAGCGCCCGAGCGCGGCAGTGATGCCGGCGACGCTGACCGCACGGTAGGTCTGCAGCTCGGATGCGAGGACGTCGGGCTCGTTCGCGTAGAGCATGCCGCGCTGGAGCAGGCCGACGCGGCGCGTGAGGCTCGAGAGCCCCCAGATCGTCGATGCCTCGCGGCGCGTGACCGCCCGCTCGATCGCCAGTGCGTCGACACCGCGCGCGCACTCCTCGTCGAGGATCGCGCGCACGGCGGCCGGATCCGCACCGGTGCGGAGATCGACCGCGACGTGGAGCTCACCGCCGAGGCGACCGTTCATCGTCCACGCGGAGACGCGCTGCGCGAGTGGCGCGTCGTAGACGAGACGTCGCCATAGCGAGCCGGTGCCCACCGCGGACCAACCCGCGGTCAGGATGTCGAGCTCCGCCTCGTCGGGTGTGAGCGCGACCGGGCCGAGCCAAGCCCGATGGATCCGGCGGAGGGCAGCAAACGGATCGACGATCTCCGTACGGTTCGGCGCGGGTGGCGGTGCGACGACGAGCGGCCGGGCCGGACGCTGCGAGCGCGGGAACGTTCCGAAGTACTTGTCGACGAGCGCGTCGACGTCGTCGGGGACGTCGCCGGCGAGGACCAGCGTGGCGTTCGCGGGCACGTACCACGTGCGATAGAACGCGAGCACGTCATCGAACGTCGCGGCCTGGATGTCGTCGTGGCGGCCGATCGTGAGGTGGCGCAACGGATGAGTGTCGGGATAGAGCGCGAGCCCGACCGCGAATCGCTCCGCGCCATAGGGCACGTTCTCGTAGCGCTGCCTGCGTTCGGCACGAACGACCGACTGCTGGGTGATCAGGCGCTCGACGTCGAAGCCGTCGGCGAAGTAGCCCATCCGATCGCTCTCGAGCCACAGCGCGAGCTCGAGCTGATGCGACGGGAGGACCTCGTGGTACGCGGTGCGATCGGCGCTCGTCGATGCGTTCGCCTCGCTCGAGCCAGCCCGCTTGAGGATGTCGTAGTGATGAAAGCCGCCGAGCCGTGCGGGCGATGCCTTGAACAGGTGCTCGAACAGGTGAGCAAAGCCGGTGCGATCCGGTCCCTCGTCGGAGCTGCCGACGCGATACCAGACGCTCGCGCAGATCTGCGGCACGGTGTGATCGGGGTGGACGATCACCTCGAGGCCGCACGGCAGCACGCGCCGGTGGACGGCGAGCCTCGGCAGATCGCCGTCGAAGCGAACGGCGTCGAGCGGCGCGGTCACGCGTCCCTCGTGCGGGAGAGCGACAGCGCGAGCTGGTAGAGCTGACGGCGCGGCTTGCCGGTGACCACCACGAGGCGAGCGGCAGCATCACGTGGACCGAGGCCCTCGGCGAGCAGCCGGCGAAGCTCGGCCTCGACGTCGACGTCGGGCCGAATGCCCGAACCACCTTCGACGACCAGCGTGCACTCTCCGCGCGGCGGGACCGTGGCGTACTTCGTGGCGAGCTCGGACAGCGTGCCGCGGACGTGCTCCTCGTGCAGCTTCGTCAGCTCGCGGCCGAGGCTCGCGCGCCGATCATCGCCGAGTGCAGCAGCGAGATCCGCGAGCGTGGGACCGACGCGATCGGGGGCCTCGTAGAAGATCATGGTGCCGAGCTCGTTGCGCAGCGTACCGAACAGCGCCTGACGTGCACCGGTCTCGCGCGGGGGAAAGCCAAGGAACGTGAACCGATCCGAGGGTAGCCCGGAGCCGACGAGCGCGGCGAGTGACGCCGACGGGCCCGGGATGACCTCGACTTTCGCGCCGGAGAGCACCGCCGCTGCGACGGCGCGAGCGCCGGGATCCGACACGCCCGGCATGCCAGCCTCGCTGATCACCGCGACCTGCTTGCCCTCGGCGAGCGCCGCGACCAGCTGCTCCGAGCGTCCTGCTTCATTGCCCTCGAACAGCGAGACAATGCGGCGGGCGGGATTGGCAGGCCCGAGCGCATCGACGTGCGAGAGCAAGAACTTCGCAGACCGTGTGTCCTCGGCGGCGATGACGTCGACTTCACGGAGGATCCGCGCCGCGCGCAGCGAGAGATCCTCGAGGTTGCCGATCGGCGTACCGACGACGTACAGCGTGCCCGTCATCGCTCGTGGCTCACCGGTACGGACCACCGGCGCTGTAGTCGATCCGCTCCGTCATCAGGTGCGGATGGATCGGGATGTCCTTCACGCCGTGGCAGTACCACTCGACGGCTCCGCAGCCAACGCACGCGTAGACCTCGAGCTGGCCGAAGCCCAGCTGGGGGTTCAGATCGGCGGCGAAGTTGTGAAACGCGTCGGGTGAGTTTCCCTGGGAGCCGGCCACGTGGTGGGTCAGAAACATCGGGGCCGAGACCTGACGGTTCTGGCGGCCACTGCTCTCGTCGACAGTGTGCTCGCGCGGAATGGCGCGCACGAACTGCGTGGCGCGGCACTTCGCGCACGGCGATGGCGGACGCAACGCGGGAGGCATCGGACGCACGCCAAACTTGTTCGCGCAGTCGAAACACATCTGCATCGATCGTTCGAACTCGTGGTCGAGCTCGTGGGTAAGACACAGAGGGCATTGGTTCATGGCAGGAGCGTGCCGCATCGCGCCGCGCTCAGTCACGCGACATCGCATCGATGTCGACCGCGGACCCCAGCTCGGCTTCGAGGTACTTCTTCAGGCGATCGAGCATCCGCTTCTCGAGCTGGCGCGCGCGCTCGCGGCTCACCTGATAGCGATCTCCGATCTCCTGCAACGTCAGCGGGTCCTCGGTGAGCCAGCGCTCGCGAAAGATCGTCTGCTCGCGTCCCTCGAGGGTCGCCGCGAACGCCTCGAGCTTGCCCTTGAGCAGCTCGCTGAACTGACTCTGCGCGACGTTGTGATCGGGACGGTCATCACCCGGCAAGTAGTCGAGGCGCGTGCGAGTCCCCTCGTCGTCCCCACCGCTGCCGAGCGGTGCATCGAGCGAAGCCTCGGGCGCGGAGAGCCGGCGCTCCATTTCGATGACGTCCTTCTCGGAGACGTCGAGCTTCTCGGCGAGGAGCTTGCTGGTCGGCTGGAAGCCGAGCTGCTCGAGCTTCTCGCGCTCCTTGCGCAGGTTGAAGAACAGCTTGCGCTGCGCCTGCGTGGTGCCGATCTTCACGAGGCGCCAGTTGTTGAGAATGAACTTGAGAATGTAGGCGCGGATCCAGAACGCCGCGTAGCTCGAGAGCTTGACGCCGCGGAACGGATCGAACTTCCCGACCGCCTGGATCAGGCCGATGTTCCCCTCCTGGACGAGGTCGAGCAGGTTGCGGTGCGCGCGCCGGTACTCGTAGGCAATCTTCACCACGAGCCGGAGGTTCGCCTCGATCAGCTTGCGGGCGGCCGACGTGTCGCCGTGCTCGACGAGCCGGGTCGCGAGTGACTTCTCCTCCTCCGGCGTGAGCAGCGGATAGCGCCGCACTTCGGACATATATGCGGCCATCGGATCGCGCCGGGCGATCGAGCCACCACGAGTCGAGACCTTGGGGACCGGCACATCGCCGTCCTCGTCGCTCGCCGCGTCCTCGGCCTCCACGGCGGCCGCGGCGGCCTCCACGAGATCGGGATCGACGTCGCCGTCGTTTTCCGAGGACTTCTCGCCGTCGTCTTCGGCGTCCTCGTCCTGGTCGGGATCTTTCTCAGCCGGCCGCTCGCCGACATCGATGATGCGGTTCTGCGAGGCGCGGCCCTTACCTTTTGACTTCTGGTCGGCCATCGCGCGACGACTGTACTACATGCGACCACGTTGCGTCGCACCGGGCCGAGCCATCGATCGATCATCGATCGCGCCTGGCACCTCGCACATTGCGCCCTATAATCGGCTGATGCGCAGCCGGTTGAACCTGGCCCTGGTGGGGGTCGCAGGTGCTCTTGCTCTTGTGTTGACTGTCATCCGACAGTCGCCCGAGGGCGTCCTCTCGCTCGAGCTCGACATGCAGGAGGTGCGTGCGGCCCCGGGT
>JACCQV010001098.1 GCA_013813945.1 Deltaproteobacteria bacterium
GCGTTCCTGGGCGCTCAGTTCGCCAGCGAAGGCGCCACGGCCTTCGATATCGCGGCCCTCCTCCTCGAGTTACGCGACGTCCTCGTCACGATGGTCTCGATGGACGACTCGGTCCGGATGACTCGCCTGTTCGAATGGCTCACTGTCGTCGCTTGCGACACGTTCGCCGCGTCGGGGCTGCAGAGCCTGCGCGAGCGGGTCAACGATCAGCTCGAGGTAGGCACTCCGATCGTCGAGCTGCTCCCGAAGGTCCCCGCGGTGTTCCTCGTCGGGGCTCCGAACGCATCGGTGATCGACGGGCTGCTCTCGCGCGCGTGGATGCTGGCGGTCGGAACCGGAGCTCCGTGCCTGATCGTCGATACCAGTGGGCTGGCCGAGAGCGGCGAGCAGAACTTCGATGCCGGCTATAAGGGATTTCTGGAGCAGGCCGAGGGCAGCGCTCTGCAAGTTCTTCTTTCGAGTGCCCGCCGACCACTGCGCGAGCGGACCGCCGCCGCGACACTCGAGCGGGGCCTCGCCTTCCAGCACTTCGATCGCCTCGACAGCGCTGTGGCGCATTCGCTCGAACGCGCCGGTCATTTGTTGATGCGCCGCGGCTGAGCGACCGCCGCAGGTCCAGCCACTTATTGATGCACCTGGCCCGCGGCGGCTGGCTCCGGAGCCTGTGATAGGATTCTCGCGATCGTGGTCGACTTTCCGATCGGCTTTGGCCGGTATCAGCTCGTCGAACGGCTTGCCCTGGGAGGCATGGCCGAGCTGTTCATTGCGACCTCACCGGGGGAACACGGATTCCAGAAGAAAATCGTGATCAAGCGCCTGCTTCCGGCGCTGGTCCACGACGAGACCTACAACGCGATGTTCATCGACGAGGCCAAGCTGACGGCCAAGCTGGTGCATCCGAAGATCGCCCAGACGTTCGAGCTCGGTAAGGTCGACGACCAGCTGTTCATCACGATGGAGTACATCGACGGCATCGATGTGCTCGCGTTGTTGCGGGAGTTCGCTTCACGTCGCCGCCGCGTCGAACCGCAGCTCGCCGCGTGGATCGCGCACGAGACCCTCGATGCGCTCGACTACGCGCACAACGTCAAGGGCGAAGACAACAAGCCGATGGGCATCGTCCATCGCGACATCTCGCCCTCCAACGTCCTGCTGTCGCTGCGTGGTGACGTCAAGCTCGTCGATTTCGGGATCGCGCGTGCGAAGGACCCGGACCGCGCGCACAAGAGCAAGTCCGGCACGCTCAAGGGCAAGTACGGCTACATGTCGCCCGAGCAGGTGATCGAGCAGAACCTCGACGGCCGCAGTGACGTGTTCTCGGTGGGTGTCGTGCTCGCCGAGCTGTTGACCGGGCGCCGGCTGTTCGCCGCGGCGAACGAGCTCGATGTGCTGTTGATGGTTCGCGACGCCAAGCTCGGAAGGTTCGAGAAGTACGGCGGGGACATCGACGTCGGCCTTCAGGAGATCGTCCGCAAGTCGCTGAAGAAGTCGGTCGAGGAGCGGTATCAAAGTGCCGCGCAGTTCCGCGATGCCATCAACGAGTGGTTGTTCCAGAACCGCCATCGGGTGACGCCGAAGGTGGTCGCTGACGTCGTCGCGGACCTGCGCGACGCGGTCCTCGAGCGTCGTCACAAGCAGGAGGCGCCGCCGTCGGCCGCCGAGGTCGCGGTCGGACGCTCACCGAGCGAGGACGCCGCGCCGATGATCATCGTCGAAGGCGGTGACAGCAACCCCGTCATCCAGATGAGCTACGAGCCCGCAGCGGGCGACGAGGTGCCGAACACGAACCGGCCCATCTCGGTCACGGATCTCGCGGCGACCGCGCAGGCGGCGGTGTCACGTACGATGACGCCATCACGGCGCGCCGAGACCGTTGCCGGACGGCCGAGACCGGCATCGGTACAGGTCCCGTCGACGGTGCCCGCGATCGGGACCAATACGGGCGCAGCTCCGCCGCGAACGACGACACCACCGGCCGGGCGCCGATCAGGGTCGTTCGACGTCGACCTGTCGTTTCTCGAGGAGAGCGCCGGCGTGATCGAGGGGCCGATCGCTGACACGATCAGCGCCGCCGTCGAGGCAATCACGCTGCCGGACCTCAACGAGGACTCGCAGATGCGCTCTTTCGACGACATGACCGAGGAGCCGGCAGCGCGCTCGCGGGACATCCCGGTGCTGTCGCACGAGGAGGCGATGCGTAAGCGGCCGCCCACGCCGCCTGCTCTCGGGGACATCACGGAGCCGCCGGACGATGCGGGCGAGTTCCACATCACGTCGCCGCTGCGCGTCCTGTTTCGGTTGATGACGGCGCGTGCGACGGGACTGCTCGTGGTCGCGATCGGCGGCATCAAGAAAGAGATCTACGTTCGCGACGGGCAACCCGAGTACGTCTCGTCCAATGTCGCGAGCGAGCTGTTCGGCAACTATCTCGTCGCGAAGGCTGTGCTCAGCGAAGGCGAGCTGGCGATGGCGCTCGCGGTGATGCCGCACTACGGCGGCAAGCTCGGCGACACTCTGGTCGGGCTGGGTCTGCTCAAGCCCCTCGAGGTGTTCCGGCACCTGACGCGACAGGTGCGCTCGAAGATCATCGACGTCTGCACCTGGAACAAGGGCGGGTTCGGCTGGTACGCGGGTCGCGAGAATCCGCGTGAGGCATTCCCGCTCGACTTCAACGCGTTCGAGATCCTGGGCGCCGGAGCGCTCGCCCTCTCTGACGATCACATCGAGAGCTGGATCGCGAAAAACGGTTCGCTCAAGCTGCGCGCGTCGCGTACCCGTCGCGTCGGCCCTGAGCGCTTCGAGGTCAAAGGACTCGTTCAGCTCTGCGATCTCCTCGACGGCAAGCGGTCCGTCGCGGACCTCGTCGAGGCCGAGCCGGAGCGCACCGAGCGCCTCAAGATTGGCCGCATGCTGTGCCTGCTCGAAGCCTGCGATCTCGCGCGCCCGAGCTAGATCGCGCTCAGATCGCGCTAGAGGCCGCAGGCGGCGATTGCGGCCGCGAATCGATCCGGTGCGTGTGCATCGATGCGAATTCGCTCGGTGCCGAGCGGGAACGTGATCGATGCAGCGTGCAGGAAGAACCCCTCGATCGCGGGTCCGGGCGTGAATTCCGGCCCCTCCACCTTTGGCCCGGGCAGGGGAGCGCCGCCGTACAGGGTATCGCCCGTGATCGGAGCACCGACGTGGGCAAGGTGGGCGCGCACCTGGTGCATGCGACCGGTCTGAGCAGCGCACCGCACGAGCGCATGGGTCGCCGTTGCGCGATCGACGGTGAACGTCGTGTGCGCGGCGAGACCGTCGGTGTGATCGACGACGACCCTCTTGCCGCGCTGGACGAGCGGCGCGTCGCACTCACGTGAGACCGGGCGGCCATCGGTGATCGCGAGGTAGAGCTTGTCGACCAGGCTCTGACCGAACGCTTCGCGCAAGGCGCGGTAGGTCTCGGGAGTGCGCGCGACGATCAGCGGGCCCGAGGTTCCGATATCGAGGCGGTGGACGAGGCCACCCTCGCGCGGGTCATCACCGATCGTGATGCACTCGGGCCAGCGGTGCGCGACCGCGTTGGCCGCGGTTCCGAGCTCGCCCGCGCGCAGCGGCTGTGACGGCATCCCGGCTGGCTTGGCGATCACGATCAGCTCGGGGCGCTCGAGCAACACGACGAGCTGCTCGGCGGCGACCGGATCGGGGAGTGGGTTCATCGCGGATCCCGTGACCGGTGTTCGCGTCAGCTCGATCACGTCGCCAGGATTGACGCGATCGCCCTTCTTCGC
>JACCQV010001146.1 GCA_013813945.1 Deltaproteobacteria bacterium
AACTCCTCGGCGAACTCGCCCGTGTACACGCGCACGTGACCGAGGTCGACGCCGAACCGGCGCTCGTACTTCGCGCGAACGCTGTGCTCGAGAGACTCTCCGCGACCAGCGCGCCGGGAGACGATCCGGAGCAGGCGCTCGGGGTCGTACTTCTTGGCGAGCTCATCGGTGAGCTGCTCGGCGCGCGTCTCGTTCTCCGCCGCGACCGGGTCGGAGGTGCCTTCGGGCTGTGTGGGGTCAGTCGACAAGCTAGCTATCTTACGAGGTTACTCGTCCTTGCCTTCCCCGGACCACGCAGACACGTAACCCTCCGATTGTTCGTAGAATTCTGCCGTCTTTTCCTGCTCCAGGACGGCCGCGTCACCGCCGAGCGCCTTCTGGAGAAACTCGGTCTCCGCGAGACAGCTCGCGCCCTTGATGCCCTTGGCCTGGAAGGTGACCTCGCCCTTGGCGTTGATCACGATCTCGATCTCTTTCTTGGTCGCACTCATTCGGCACCCCACTTGGTCACGACGAGCCGGATCGAGCCGTCCTCCTCGTTGACCTCTTCCTCGACGGCGTAGCCCTTCTCTTCGCAGGCCTGTTTGACGTTGTGATACTGGTACTTCTGGCTGAGCGAGTTCTGGAACTCCTCTTCGGAGATCCCCTTCGTGGTCTCGACGCCCCACCAGTCCGCGGTGACGCCATACGTGCCGTCCTGGTTGTCGATGATGCCGACGTCGTAGCGCCCCATATCGACGGAGATCGCCGCCTTCAAGGTGTCACCGCGATAGCCGCGCACCGTCACCTGCTGGCCTTGCTCGGCCTCGGTGAACTTGTGCTGCAGATCCGCCAGCGCCTTCTTGATCGCGGCGAGGTTCGTCATCTTGAGCGCGCACTTCGTGAAATGCGACATGAGGTCTCCCCAGTGTACCCGACAATCGTCGCGCGGCGCGGGTAGCTTCCTACAGCTCGAGCTTGCGCTCGCCGTCGTCGGCCGTTTCGGTGCCCTTGTCGCCGAGGTTGGACGAAGGCGCGCCATGCCGCGCCATCCAGCCTGCCTTCTTGGACTGCGTTCGCCCGCGTGCCGCGGCGGGACGCGCGCGTGTTCGCGCCCACTCGCGCATGGCTTCGATCTGCTCGCGCATGGTGATCGCGAGCGGGACGATGTCCTTGAGGGTACTGAGGAGGCCCTCGGTCGACAGATCGTTGCCGGTGTCGAAGGCGTCGTAGAGCGACGCGATCACCGCCTGCTCGAGCTCGGCGCCCGAGTAATCGACGGTCGCCTCGACGAGCTTCTCGAGGTCGAACTGACCCGGATCCCGCTTCTTCTTGCGGATGTGGATGTCGATGATCGACATCCGATCCTCGCGATCGGGGAGATCGCAGAAGAAGATCTCATCGAACCGACCCTTGCGGAGCAGCTCGGGCGGCAGCTGTTGCACGTTGTTCGCGGTCGCGATCACGAACACCGGCGTCGTCTTCTCCTGGAGCCAGGTGATGAACGACGCGAACACGCGCGACGTGGTGCCGCCGTCGGTCTGTCCGGACGAGCCAGTGCCGGAGAACCCCTTCTCGAGCTCGTCGATCCACAAGATGGCGGGCGCGATCGCCTCGGCCGTCTTGATCACGTTACGGATGTTCTCCTCGGAGCTCCCGACGAGGCCGCCGAAGATCTTGCCGACATCGAGCCGGAGGAGAGGCATCTGCCACAGCGCGCCGACGGCCTTCGCCGTGAGCGACTTGCCGGTGCCGGGCACGCCGATCAAGAGGATGCCCTTCGGAAGTGGCAGGCCGAAGTCACGTGCACGTGAGCTGAACGCGCTGCGCCGCTTCACCAGCCAGTCCTTGAGGATCTCCATCCCGCCGACGTCGGAGAACTCCTCGCGGTGCTCGTAGTACTCGAGCAGGCCGCTCTTGCGGATGATCTGCTTCTTCTCCTCGAGGATCGTCTCGAGATCGAAGGTGTGCGTGCGCACTGCGCTCTTCGAGAAGACGTTCTCCGCCTCGACGAGCGTCAAGCCGAGCGCACTCTCGACCACGCGCTCCATGAACCCCGGATCGCTCTCGATCACCTGCTGGGTCGCCGCCGGCAGGGCGGGAAGGACCTTGCGCGCCGCCTCCTCGATCTCCGTGCGCGTCGGTAGCTCCCAATCGAGCACCGCAGCGACACTCTTCTCGAGCTCCGGCGGGATCTTCGTCACCGGCGACAGCACGATGAGACTCTTCTTCGTCTTGCGCAGCTCGGTCGCCGCGTCACGCAGACGCCGCACCACCGCTGGCTCCTTGAGGAACGGATGGAAGTCGCGAAGCACGAACAGCGCGCGACCCTCCGCACGGATCACGTGATCGATCGCCTTCATCGGGTCCTTGACGTCGCGCGTCCCCTGCCCGTTCGCGATCGTCTTGAAGCCCTCGGTGATCGACCACACCTCGAGGCGCATCTCGCGCTCGACGCACAGCTTGCGCAGCGCCTCTTCGACGCGATTCTCCTCCGGCGAGGTGACCCAGATCAGCGAGTACCTCGCGCGGATCAGGTCCTCCATCTCGGCCTTGCTGCTTCGCTTGTGCTCGATGGTCATGTGCTCATTTCGCCTCGGCCAGGTCGCGCAGCCCGCGCAGCGCTCCCTTGGCAGTCTCGGCACTATCGACCAACGCCTCGACGGCATCGGTGACGGCCTGCATGGTCTCCGCGTCGGCCGTGAGGTTGGGCAGCTCGCCCTTCACCAGGACCATGTTGTTCCGCATCTCGGACAGGATGTCGTTGATCGCCTCGTAGACCTCGGACGCCGCCTTCGCGATGGCAGCGGGAGAAACCGTCGAGCCTGCTGCATCGATGATCGACTCGGCCTGTGCATCGGCGGAGGCCTTGGCTCGCGCAGCCTCGGCACGGGCCTTCGCGGCATCGGTCTTCGCCGCATCGACCTCGGCCTGGAGGGCCTTCTGCGAGCGCTCGGCTGCGGCCGCGTTGTCGGTCGCCTCCTTGAGCTTGCGCTCGGCTGCCTCGCGCTCGAGCTGGACCTCCTTCGGATCGAGGCCGCTCGAGGTGCCCTGCACCTTCTCGAAGTCAGCAACCTTGCGGCGCAGACGATCGAGCTCGCGACGTGCGTCGTCGCCGCCGGTGGTCGCCGAGTCGCGCGCCTTCGACGCGTGGAGCGCCTCTTCGGCGGCCTTGTGCCGAGCGACCTCGGCCTTCGCG
>JACCQV010001171.1 GCA_013813945.1 Deltaproteobacteria bacterium
GTGCACCGGAGCTCCGCAGCCGTTCGGATCCGGACACTCGCCGGTCCCGGCGGGAAACAGCCGTGCCGCAGGCGGCCCCTTTCCGGCGCATGCGGTCACGGTGATCAGGAGACAGGCCCAACGCAGCATCTCCCCTCCAACGCACCACCCAGGCGATCGATCCAAGAACCACGCGCGCCCGGTGTCATGGCTGCCCGGTAGGGTGGGGACGTGCAGCTGATCATCGCCGAGAAACCGTCCGTCGCGCGAGACCTCGCGCGCGTGCTCGGGATCCGGCCGAGCGGGCAGCACTCGTTCGAGGGCGATGCGGGCGTGATCACGTGGTGCATCGGCCACCTCGTCGAGCTCGACGAACCCGCGTCTTATGATCCCGCCTGGAAGTCCTGGCGCCTCGACGCGCTGCCGATGCTCCCCGATGTGTTCCGGCTCCGCGGCTCGCGGCACACCGCACCACAGCTGCGCGCCGTCACTGCGCTCCTGCGCGATCCCCGCTTCACCTCGATCGTCAACGCGTGTGATGCGGGGCGCGAGGGAGAGCTGATCTTTCGCTACGTCCATCAGTACGCTGGCGCGCGCGCGCCCGTCCGTCGCCTGTGGATCTCGTCGCTGACCGATGAGGCGATCCGGCGCGGCTTCGCCGCTCTTCGCCCGGGGGCGCATCTCGATCCTCTCGGCGATGCAGCGCGAGCCCGCTCCGAGGCGGACTGGCTCGTCGGCATGAACGCGACCCGCGCGGTCACCACCCGGGGGCGGCAGTTCGGGCACACCGCCCTCTACTCGATCGGCCGCGTGCAGACTCCGACGCTGGCGATGCTCGTCGAGCGCGAGCGCGCGATCCTCGCGTTTGTCCCGCGCGACTACTGGGAAGTCCGCGCCGAGATGCGAGCTGCGACCGGAGAGAAGTTCCCGGCTCTCTGGCGTCACGGCAAGCTGTCCCGGCTCGGGACCGCCGCGATCGCGGACGCCATCGTCTCTCGCGATCAGTCGCAGCCCGCTGTGGTCGAGCGCATCCGCGCGCGCACCACGCGCGAGCCGCCGCCACTGCTGTTCGATCTCACCTCGCTCCAGCGCACGGCGAACCGGCGGTTCGGCTTCTCCGCACAGCGCACCCTCGAGCTCGCCCAGGCACTCTACGAGCGCCACAAGCTCCTGACCTATCCGCGCACCGACTCGCGGCACCTCACCACCGATGTCGTGCCCGAGCTGCCCGCGCTGTTCGCGGCACTCGACACCGGCGACTACGCGCCGTTCGCGTCCGTTCTGCGCGCGCAACCGCCGACCCCGGGGCGCCGGATCGTCGATGACACCAAGGTCCACGATCACCACGCGATCATCCCGACGGGCACCGGCACGCGCATCGAGTCGCTCGATCGCGACGAGCGACGCCTCTACGATCTCGTGGTGCGCCGGTTCCTCGGGGCGTTCTTTCCTGACGCCGAGATCGCACTGACCGAGGCCTGGATTCGCGTCGGGCCTCCAGGGGCCGCGCTCGATGTGGGTCCCGAAGCCCCGCGAGAAGATCCGGACTCCCCCATCCTCGCCACGCTGCCACCGCCCCCCGATCGCTATCTCGCGCGTGGTCGGGTCCGGCTGGTCGCCGGCTGGCAAGACGTCGCTGGCATCGATGGCGCGCACGCGCCCGATGACAAGCGAGGCGACGAGGCTCCCTCCACCACGATGCTGCCGCCGCTTGTCGAGGGCCAGCCTCTCGATGGCACCTATCGCGCGCTGGCGAAGCAGACCACGCCGCCATCGCGCCACACCGAGGCGAGCCTCCTCGGCGCGATGGAGTCCGCGGGCAAGGCAATCGACGATGAGGCCCTGCGCACCGCGATGAAGGACTGCGGGCTCGGCACGCCAGCGACGCGCGCCTCGATCATCGAGACGTTGTTGCGCCGCGAGTACATCGATCGCGCGAAGCAACACCTCGTGCCCACCGCGCTCGGGATCGGCCTGATCGGGTCACTGCCCGTCGCGAGCCTCGCCTCGCCCGAGCTCACCGGATCCTGGGAGGCGCGGCTCGCGCAGATCGCTCGCGGCGAGGACTCGCGTGCCGCATTCATGGCCGACATCGCGCGCTACGTCGCAGACATGGTCGCCGCGGTCCGCGGCTCCACGATGCCGCCGCCGCCGGCCGGCCAGCCGCCGCCGCGTGTCTGGGATTCGGACAAGGGTGCCGGGTCCCCGACCGTCGCCACGCCGCGCAAGGACAATGCACCCACGGGGATGCGAGCGAAGGCGACACGCGCCGCGCGAGCGAACGGACCGACCAAGGCTGCGGGCTCCACGCCGCGGGCCAAGAAATCGCCGCGCGAGCCGCGCAGCGTGCCGCGAGCGAGCGCGCAGAGCGACGCGAACAGCGTGGTGCGATCAAATGCACCGGCGACCGGCGCGCGCAGCGTGGCGCGAGCGAGTGCGGAGAGTGACGCGAACAGCGTGGTGCGATCAGATGCACCGGCGACCGGCGCGCGCAGCGCTCCCCGATCGAACGCAACGGCGAACGAGGCGCGCAGCGTCGCGCGATCAAATGCATCGGCGACCGGCGCGCGAAGCGCTGTGCGATCGCCCGCACCGGTGAGCGAGGCGCGCAGCGCTGTGCGATCGCCCGCACCGGCGAGCGAGGCGCGCAGCGTCGCGCGATCAACCCCACCCGGCGACGCTCGCCTCACGACTCCACGTCCCACGACGAGCGCTCCGCGCACAGCCACGCGACCGAGCGCGACGGGTGGATCGAGCGCTGGTCGCGTCACCTCGCGACCGACTGGGTCCGGCGGTTCGACCGCGCGCGGTGCGAGAGCGCCGGCCCCCATCGAAGCGCTCACGTGTCCGCGGTGCGGCACGGGCACGTTGATCGCGGGCAACCGCGCCTGGGGCTGCGATCGATTTCGCGAGGGCTGTCGATTCGTCGTGTGGTTCCGGACGGCCGGGAAGTGGCTGACCTACGGGCAACTCACCGAGTTGGTCACCCGCGGCATGACCCACAAGACGAAGTTCGCGCCGCACGGCCCCGAGATCGACGGCCGCCTTGTCCTCGAACCAGGAGCCGAAGGCGGTGCGCGGTTCGAACCCGGGTGATTCCCACCCCGCGAACGCCGTGTGTGCGGCCGCTCCTCCGAGCGGCGTGAACGACATCGAACGTGGCCGTAGGCGGAAGCGCTTGCAGCGCGCGCAGCTCTCGCGCAGCGCCGCGCGCGACGAGGATTGCACGATGCGCAGGTGACGTGCGCCGCACGCCCGGACCGTCTCGGGCTCAGGGCGAGAGGTCCACGGGCGCGCCGACCTTTGGATCGAGCGTGAGGGCACGAGCGCGCGCGCGGTTCGCGTCCTCGGTCTGGCCGAGCTCGTCATGCGAGATCGCGAGGTTCCACTGGGCCATGGCGGTCTCCTGGGTCGCGATGCTCGCGCGATAGAGCTCGACCGCGGCGGTGTGATCGCCGCGGAGCTGGGCCTCGTAGCCAGCGGCGAGCTCATCGCTCGCGATCACCTGGCGGGTGCGCGAGTTGGTGGGATCGAGGGCGAGCGCGCGCCGGTAGGCGGTCAGAGCGGCGGTGCGCGATCCCTCGGGGGCAGCCCGCGCGAGCGCGAGGCCGTAGTTGAACCACGAGTCCGCATCATCGGGGCTGACCTCGAGCGCGCGCTCGAGGTGGCGGATCGCGTCGGCGGTGCGGCCCTCATCGAGCGCGACCCACCCGCGGTACGCGTCATCGGCGCCGCCGGCCGAAGACAGATTGAGTTGCGCGCGCCACAGCGAGGCAATGCCGAGGCAGGCGGCGAGGGTGAGCACGAGCACCGCCGCCGCGGCCAGACGCCGCCACCTCGCCCACGGCGCGAGCACGCCCGCGATCAGCACGCCGAACACGAACCCGGTGCCGTGCGCGATGTTGGCGACGCGCCAGACGTCGAGCACGGTCGTGATCACGCAGAACACGCCCCAGATCGCGAACAGCACGGTCACGCGGGCATCGATGCCATCGCGGAATCGGCGATCGAGTCGGGACATCACGAGCACGAAGCCGAACAGGCCATAGACGATCCCCGACAGGCCGATGCCGCCCACGAGCAGTCCGTACTCGGCGGCCGCGGACCCAGCGGCGAGCACGATCACGATCGCGAAGGTCGATACGCTGCCGAGGGTCTCTTCGAGCTGGGTGCCGAACACCCACAGCCAGTACACGTTGAAGATCAGGTGGAACACCCCGCCGTGAGGCAGCGCGCAGGTGACGAGCCGCCACGGCTCTGATTCGAAGGCGAGCGAGCTCATCACGAACGGATCGATCGAGCGGCCGCTGATCGAGAACATCGTCACGAACGCGGCCATCGCGGCGAGCCCGCTCACCACTGGGAACCCGGGCACGCGGGTCAAGGACGGGGCGGTGCGCAACCCGCGGACCCTACTGCGACTCGCGCGAGGTCGCCACCCGGATCTCGTGCGCGAGCGAACCTGCCCGACCGGAGCGGAAGTTCCTGCGATTGCGCGCGGTTCGCGCGAGTGAGAGCGTACCTCGCGAAAGCGGTGTGTGCGGCCCCAAACCTGCGAGGCCAGACGCGACAGGACGGTGACATTGGCTGCCTCAGCTCGATCGAGGATTGAGGTCGGCCGTGGCGGCGCGCTACATGACCGTCATGATGCGTTCCATCGTCGTCGTACTCGCAGCGTCGCTCGCGGCGTGCAGCACGGCCGGTGGCCTGGGCGGCGGCGGGGATGACACCGGCGGCGACGATGGTCCTGGGGGTGGCGAGCCCTGCAACCCCGTGGTCGAGCGCTGCACCGACGGCTGCGTGACATCGGATACTGACGGCGACGGCTGGAGCGACGAGGTCGAGACTGCGATGGAGACCTCACCGACGGAGGCCGACGACAACCCGCCAGCGCGCGATCAGCTCGTGTTCGTCATGCCGTATCAGGCCGAGCCGCGGCCCGCCGCGCACGACATCGATGCGACCGCGAAGCTGCAGCGCGCAGACGTCGCCATCCTGCTCGACACGACGGGCTCGATGCTCGGCACGACGGCGCGGATCCAGGGCGAGCTCGCGGAGATGGCCACGCTGCTCCATGCCGAGATCGAGGACGTCGCGATCGGCGCCGCGGGCTACGGCGACTTCCCGGTCTACGACGGTGCGAACTCGCACCGCGACGTGCCGTTCTATCTCGTCCATCGGATCATGACGGAACAGGCGCGTCATCAGCGCGTGCGTCGGCAGCCACGCGATCCTGCCGAGCCGGGTCGGCTTCGCGGCGAGCACCCAGTCGAGCCGCGTCCCACGGCCATCGGGCGACAGCCGGTAGTCCTCGCTGATCTGATCGGCGAGTGGTGACGTCGAAGCGATCATCGTGAATGCGAACCGCTTTCCCGGCTCCCACGCGATGATGCGCTCGCGGAACGTGCCCAGCACGTGCAGCGCAACCTCGCGCTCCGCGCCCACCCCACCGTCGCCCTTCGTCCACGCCGCGCGCGTCATCCACGGAAACCACCGCGGCCACTGCGCCGGGTCGGCGAAGGATGCGAACACGCGCTCGGGCGACGCCTCGAGCCGCGCGCTCTCGATGATCTTGTTCGGCGCGGTCTCGAAGAAGGTCAGGTCCGTCGGCTCCATGTTCCGCATCGCGCGATGGTACGCGGGCCCGGCGCAGATCGCCTATGCTCGGCCGGTGAGTGACATCGACAAGCAGATCGAGGAGTTTCATCGCGCCGGTCGCCGACGCAAGGCGATCATCTACGGCATCTCCGGCGGGCTGATGCTCGCCCTCGGCGCGGTCATCCTCATCATCTCGTTTACCGCCGGCGCCGGGGATGGCGAGGACGAGTACGGCGGCGGCTTTCCGGTCAAGGTGCTCGTCGGTGGGATCGCGTTCCTCGTCGGCGGCCTCGGCAGTTGCTACAACGCCTACCGCATCGGCAGCGGCCAGGTGAACGACGTCGAGTACGATCCGGGTCGCTAGCGCTCGTGGTGGATCCGCGCGGCGGGAAGCTTGGCCGGCGCGGATTCGGCTCGAGGCGCCCCAGGTGGCCTTCACATCCGCTGGAGAACGTCGGCGCCGTTCTGTCGTTTCACCCAGATCGATGGAGCTCCGACTTCGTTGACGGCGGCCATGGGCATCGCACCAGCGTACGGCGCGATCATCGTTGCCGGCCACCCCTCGATGTTGCTCGGACCGCAGCGGCGCGCCTGAACGTTGCCGTTGCTGTACAGCGTTGCTTGCGCACCGTCGTAGGTACGTGCGCTGAAGTGAATCAAGATCGGCGAGATCGTCGGGTTGTTGTCACTCGAAACACTCGTTCGAAGCTTCTCGTGGTCACTCCAGGTCATGCCGTCTGCCGTGCGTGCGTAGTAGAGGTACTTGTACGACGGGTAGATGCCGTTCGAGAACGTGGCGTAGTACGCGAGGTGCATGGACCCGTCTCGACCGGCGACCAGCGAAGGCCACGACAGGCCGACCTGGTACGTCGGCGTGAGATTCACGCCCGTGGTCCACGTCTGCGAGGTCGGTGCGCGACGGCTGACGTACATCGAGTAGGTCCCCTCACGCACGTACGCGACGTGGACCGTACCGCCTGAATCAACAGCCCACGAGAACTGGTTGTTGGCCGGCACCGGAAGTGCGCCGTAGTACTCGAACGTCGTGCCATTGTGTTTCCACAGGATGCGATCGGTGTCGACGAGCAATAGCCGGCCGGCGCCATCCGCGTGGACGCTCGCAGTCGTGGTCGGCAGCGCGATGGGCGCGCCAAACGCGCCGCTGGTGAAGTAGCTGGCATACTGATTCGGGCCATCTGTGAACCGGACCAGGTTTTGTCCGTTGGGTTCAACCTCGACGTGTTGAACGTCCATGCTCGAGCGTCCCGCTGGCAACGCGATGGGCTCGGTCGTGCCAGTGCCTGCGGAGATCCGCATCCAGTGCGTCGTCGAGACAAACGCGTAGGTCGTGGTGCCGCTCGCGAGCATCGCCGTCGGCGTGATGGGGACGGCAGGATGGAAAATCAGCGCGGCGCACGTGGACGCGGTCCAGGCGCTGGGATTGCCGGGGTTACTTCCGCCGTCGACGCCGCCGTCGGTTCCGCCGTCATTACCACCGTCGTTGCCGCCGTCGTTGCCGCCGTCAGTTCCGCCATCGTCACTCGACAACCCGTCCGCTCCGCTGTCGACCAGCCAGCGACCACCGTCCGCCTCGGTCTCACCCGGTGAACCGTGTGGGGATCCGCAGGCTCCGACGCAGACCGCGAGCGCGATGGCCGCACAGAACGGGGCGGAGATGGTCAGCATGAGAGTCCGGACGGTGGACCCACTAGCGGAGTCGCACGGTGCCCTGCGAAGATGTCAGTGCGACCGCACGCTCGCTAACCTGCGCGGCCGACCGCGAAGTACTGGCTCTTCGGGTGCGCGAAGTAGAGACCCGAGACCGACGCGGTCGGATGCATCGCGTAGCTCTCGGTGAGCTTCACGGTGTGATGTGACTCGTTATCCAGAAGCTGGAACAGCGTCCCCTTTGGCGTGTGATCCGGGCACGCGGGATACCCGAATGCCGGGCGGATACCGCGGTAGGTCTCGGCGAGGATCTGCTCCTGGGTCAGGTTCTCGGTCTGGCCGTATCCCCACTCGCGACGGACGCGCGCGTGGAGCCACTCGGCGGAAGCCTCGGCGAAGCGATCCGCGAGCGCCTTGACCAGGATCGCCGTGTAGTCGTCGTTGTCCTTCTCGAACCTGGCCGCGAGCTCGTCGGTGCCGATGCCTGCCGTGGTGATGAACGCGCCGAGATGATCGCGCGTCGGATTCCCGACGGGTGCGATGAAGTCCGCGAGGGACAGCGCGATCTGCTTCTCCTCACGCTGCCGCGGCATCGGGAACCGCGCGATCTCTCTCTCTCCGCGCGAATCGAACACCAGGATCTCGTCCTGCGCCGTGCTGGCCGCCGGGAAGAAGCCGTACGTGGCACGAGCCGTGAGCAGCTTGCCGTCGAGGATCTGCTTCAGCAGTGCCTGCCCATCGGCGAAGACCTTGCGCGCGGCGTCGCCCTTCTTCGGGTCCTGGAGGATCGCTGGGTAGCGCCCGGAGAGCTCCCACGTGTGGAAGAACGGCGACCAGTCGATCCACGGCACGAGCTCGGCCAGCGGAATCTCGACGTTGCGCGTGCCGAGGAACGCCGGGGTCGGGATCTCGGCGGGCGTGAACGGCAGCACGAGCTTGCGCTTGCGCGACTCCTCGACGGAGATCAGAGGCCGCTTCTGCGCATTCGCGTGCTGCTCGCGCTGCGTGACCTGCTTGGCCTGGACCTCGGCGATGTAGGTCGCCTTCTCCGAGGACAGCAGCTTGTTCATCACACCGACGGCGAGCGAGGCATCTGGCACGTGGACCGTGGGGCCGGTGTACGCGGTCGCGACCTTCACGGCGGTGTGCTTGCCCGAGGTCGTGGCGCCACCGATCAGCAGCGGCAGCGTCATCTTGCGGCGAGTCATCTCGGTCGCGACCGAGATCATCTCGTCCAGCGACGGCGTGATCAGACCGGAGAGGCCGATCATGTCCACGCCGAGCTCGACGGCCGTGTCGAGGATCTTGTGCTGTGGAACCATCACGCCGAGGTCGGTGACCTCATAGCCGTTGCAGCGCAGCACGACGGCCACGATGTTCTTGCCGATGTCGTGGACGTCGCCCTTGACGGTGGCGATGACCATCTTGCCCTTGGCCGTCGTGATGCCCGCGGCCTTCTTCTCCGCGTCCATCAGCGGCTCGAGGATGGCGACGGCCTTCTTCATCACGCGCGCGGACTTCACCACTTGCGGCAGGAACATCTTTCCGGCGCCGAACAGCTCGCCGACGATGTTCATGCCGTCCATCAGCGGGCCCTCGATGATGTCGAGCGGCTTGGGATAGGTGGCGAGAGCCTCGGCGACGTCGGGATCGATGAAGTCGGTGATGCCGTTGACCAGGGCGTGTGCCATCCGGTCCTTGAGCGGCAGCTTGCGCCAGAGAAGCTCGTCCTCCTTGCGGACGGTCTCGCCGGAGTACGACGCGGCGAGCTGGAGCATGCGCTCGGTGGCGTCGGCTCGCCGGTTGAGGACGAGATCCTCGACGTGCTCGCGGAGGACGGGATCGATGTCGTCGTAGACGGCGAGCTGGCCGGCGTTGACGATCGCCATGTCGAGGCCGGCCTTGATCGCGTGATAGAGGAAGACCGCGTGCATGGCTTCGCGTACGCGTGGCGAGGTCCGGAACGAGAACGAGAGGTTCGAGACGCCGCCCGAGGTCTTGGTGCCGGGCAGCTCGGCCTTGATCCGCTTCACGGCCTCGATGAAGTCGACCGCGTACGGGTCGTGCTCCTCGATGCCGGTGCCGATCGTCAGGATGTTCGGGTCGAAGATGATGTCCTCGGCCGGAAACCCGACCTGCTCGGTGAGGATCTTGTACGCGCGATGCGCGATCTGGAGGCGGTGCTCGACCGTCGTGGCCTGGCCGGTCTCGTCGAACGCCATCACCACCACCGCGGCGCCGAATCGGCGAACGATCTGGGCCTGACGGATGAACGACTCCTCGCCCTCCTTGAGCGAGATCGAGTTGACGACGCCTTTGCCCTGCAGGCACTCGAGGCCAGCCTCGATCACGGAGAACTTCGAGGAGTCGACCATCACCGGGATGCGCGCGATGTCGGGCTCGGCGGCGATCAGGTTCAAGAACCGCTTCATCGCGACGTGACCGTCGAGCATTCCTTCGTCCATGCAGACGTCGAGGATGTTCGCGCCGCCCTCGACCTGCTGGCGAGCCACGGCGACCGCCTCGTCGTACTTGTCGTCCTTGATCAGCCGGCGAAACGCAGCCGAGCCGGTGACGTTCGTGCGCTCGCCGACCACGACGAAGTTGGTCTCCGGCGTGATCGTCAGCGGCTCGAGGCCAGACAGCCGCATGTAGCGGGCCGGCGTCACGACGGTGCGGCGTGGAACATCCGCGACCGCGGCTGCGATCGCAGTGATGTGCTCGGGGCGAGTGCCGCAGCAGCCACCGACGAGGTTGAGCATGCCCTCGCGCGCGAATCCGCCGAGGACCTTCGCCATGTGCTCGGGCGTGTCGTCGTAGCCGCCGAACTCGTTGGGCAGGCCCGCGTTCGGGTAACACGCCACGCGCATCCCGGCGGACCGGGCGAGGTCCGCGACGTGCGGGCGCATGTCGTCGGCACCAAGCGCGCAGTTGATCGAGATCGCGAACAGGTTCGCGTGACTGACCGAGTTGTAGAACGCCTCGACGGTCTGGCCCGAGAGAGTCCGGCCCGAACGATCGGGGATCGTGACGGACGCGATCACCGGCACGCGGCGCACGCCCTCGGCGAACAGCTCCTCGAACGCGTAGAGCGCGGCCTTGCAGTTGAGCGTGTCGATGTGCGTCTCGGTCAGGATCAGATCGACGCCGCCCTCGATCAGCGCCCTGGCTTGCTCGGCGAACGCATCGACCAGCTCGCGGAACGTCACCGCGCGCGCACCGGGATCGTTGACGTCTGGCGACAGCGACGCGGTCTTCGTCGTGGGCCCGATCGATCCGGCGACCCAGCGCGGGCGGCCGTCGTCCTTCTCGGCTCGGTCGGCGGCGCGCTTGGCCGCGCGGGCACCCGCGAGGTTGATGTCGCGGACGTCGTGCTCGAGGCCGTAGTCCGCCAGCGCGAGTGACGTGCCGGTGAAGGTATTCGTCTCCACGATATCGGCGCCGGCGCGGAGGAACGCGTAGTGGATGTCCTCGATCGCCTGCGGCTGGGTCAGGGCGAGCAGGTCGCTGCACCCCTTGAGGGAGTGGCCGTGATCCTTGAACCGCTCGCCGCGCCACTGCGCCTCGTCCTTGAGCTCGAGGGCCTGGATCATCGTGCCCATCGCACCATCGAGCACGACGATCCGGCGATCGAGCTCGGAAATCAGGCGGTCGATGGACGACATCCCCGCGTGATTACCATCGTTTGGGCAGGTTCGCTACGTGGTCTCAGTTCAGGACGACGGTCCCGGACGGCCGCTCGGCGTGGGTGTTGTCGAGCATCTGCGTCGCAGGCGGCGCGAGTGCGGTGACCTCCAAGTCGACGAGCGGGCGGATCGCGAACGGAGCCGCAGCCGTGTCGGGCTCGGGCTCGACGGTGATCACGACGCGGCCTCCGACGAGGTCACGCGGCGGCATGATGAAGTCCTGGCCCGGGCGTGGCGGTCCTGCGAGCGGGCCTGCCGTCGGACCTGCACCGTCGGAGTCCGCCCCCATGCCCGAGCGGAATCTGCCGGTGGTCACCGGTCCGCTCGCGTTGACGACCCAACCCTCGTAGATCCAGCCGAGCGGCAGCGTCGGAAGCATCAGCGCTTCCGGCCCACCCGGTGCGACGAACCAGACACCGAGGTTGTTGTCCGTCATCGATGCGGTCGACGGCGTCGCGAGGATGTACTGCGCTGCGGCCGTCGCGAAGTCGGTCCCGATCGCGGCAGCGTGTTCCGTGGTCAGTGCGCTCGGGCTGCCGTGCGTCAGCGCCGCGGCCACGATGTGGGTGCCAGACGCGGGCGCCGGATCGTTGCGGCGCGGCTCGATCGTGAGGACGTATGCGGTCGCAGCAGCCAGCGATGCGGGCACGTACTGGGTCAGCGCGGTCGTCGTCGCAAACCGGCTGGTGGTCGTCGCGCCGTCGAGGATGATCCAGCCCTCGTATACGAAGTCCGGTCCGACCGAGGGCAGTTTGTCGAACGTCAGCTCGAGTGCGCGCGGCTCCTCGATCCCGCACCACACGCCGCCCTGACGGACGCAACGAAACCACGGGACGCTGACGGTGCTCGCGGTCGAGCCGGTCTTGGTACGCAGCAGGCGGAGGAGATAGCTCGACGCGGACGTCGTGGTGTTGCCGTGCAGACCTGCGGCGAACCCGTCCTCGGCCTCGCTGTCAGTCTGCCCGCGGAGATCGCAATAGGTGCCGATCCCGTCCGTGATGCATGCCGTGCGGCGCCCATGCAGGATGCGATAGCCGGCGATCGTGGTGACCTGGGCGCCATCCGCGTCCATCAGCACGTAGAGCTGGCGCGCGGGAGCGCCGGCGAGCTGGATCCGGTTGTTCGATGCAGAGATGATCTCGTCAGTGCCGTCGGCCTTGCCCGCGGCGAGCTGCGTGATCAGCTGATCGTCGGAAGTGTCCTCATCGGCACCTACGTCGGGCGCGTCGTCGGTGCCAGCGCAGCCGGTCAGCAGGGATGTGGAGACGGCGAGTGCATGAATTAGGGTTCGGTTCATGCAGAGTTCTTAGGCCGCGTAACCATGTCGGTCTAGACAATGTTTGTTCAGTACCCATTGCCTCAAAG
>JACCQV010001176.1 GCA_013813945.1 Deltaproteobacteria bacterium
AGTCGCCTACGCAGACGCCTACGCCTACGCCTACGAGGTCAACACAAGCGATCCCTGGGGTTAGGCGCCCTTTCGGAGCGTCTTGCACGCGGCAACGACGGCCGCGGCCTGACTCGCCTCGCTGCCGGTGGTCGTGCACTTGTAGGTCTTGCCGCCGATGTCGCGGCGAACCTCGACGAAGAAGTTCTTGCCCATGCTGCCGGTGTTGTCGAACGTCAGCACCCAACCGTCGGGCAGCGGCTCTGCCTTGAGGTTCTTCGGCGTGTACATGTCCGCGTCGGCCTTCGCCTCGTCGAGCGTCTGCGGCTTCTCGGCCACCTCGATCGACATCGCCCCGATGCCGGAGCCCTGGAGCATGTGCCCCTCGCCCATGATCGCGTCGCCGACCTCGGGCCCACCGGGCGCGTCGAGCTCGAGCCCGAGCTTCGGCAACTTCGTGGGGCCCTTGGACTCGGCGGTCTTGGCGGAGCCACCCTTGCCGTCGTCCTTGGACTTGCATGCGGGGCCGACGGTGAACGTGAAAGCGATCAGAAGCAGGGATGCGCGAATCATTGAAAACCTCCGCCCCGGTTTTCATCACGATACGTGCCGCTCTGCTGCCATGAGGAAACGCGCGGTTGGAGGGGACCGCCGGGTGCGGCTCGACCCAGCGCTGCGAGGGTGCCGGGGCCGTGCGGACACGATCCCGCGTGGCATGGGCGCCACGAGCTGGCACCATGACGGCATGCGCGCGCTGTGGATCGCCGCCGTGATCCGGACCTCGACACGCGCGGGAGCCACGCTCGGGCAACCGACCTCGAGGATCTGACACGACGTTCCGGCGAGCGAGCCCGAGGCGCATGCACCGGGCACGTTGCCGACGGTGCCGAGGATCGTGCCTGGCGGCGCGTCGATCGCGGCATCGAACGGCAGCGCCGTGTCGCTGCCCGTCGCATCGATCGTGGCACCGGAGTCGCCGCAGGCGGCGATGGCGATCAGGATCAGGCCGAGCGCACCGCGGATCACTTTCCCTTCCACACCGGCTTGCGCTTGCCGAGAAACGCAGCGATGCCCTCGGCAGCATCCTCGAGCGCGAGCACGCGCCCGAGCTCGGCCTGCAGGTAACGGAGCTGCGGACCGAACTCCATGTCCTGCGAGCGATAGAACGCCTTGAGGCCGAGCGCGAGCGCTGCCGGGCTGCGATCGGCGAGCTCACCGGCGAGCTTCATCGTCGCGGCCTCGAGCTCGGCCAGCGGCACGATCTGATTGACGAGACCGCACGCGAGGGCTTCGGCCGCATCGAGCTTCTTGCCGGTCAGCATCATCTCGAGCGTCTTCTTGCGGCCCACGCTGCGCGTGATCTCGGCGGTGATCATCATTGGCCACAGCCCGACCGCGATCTCGGTGGTCCCGAACGCCGCGCTGTCTGCAGCGATCACGAGATCGCACGCCACCATCAGGCCGAGGCCGCCCGCGAGCGCGGGGCCGTTGACCATGGCGAGGATCGGCTTACCGAGCTCGTGCATCGCGATCAGCAGCTCGACCAGCGTCGCCGTGGGTGCGCCAGGCGCCTGCTGCATCGCGGACAGATCGCCGCCGGCGGAGAACACTGGCCCCGCACCGGTGAGCACGACCACGCGGACGGCTGGGTTGGCGGCGATCGCGGCCAGCGCGGCGACCAGCTCTCCACACGTCGCAGGGCCGATCGGGTTGCGCTTGTCGGGCCGGTTCAGCGTCAAGCGCGCGATCGGCCCCGAATCGTCGACGAGGATCGTCGCGTACTCGGACATTTTGCCTGTGTATCACGGGCTAGGATGCAGGACGTGACAGCAAGAGGGTCCCTCGTGCTCGCCGGCGTCGTCGGCCTCACGGTCGTCGCGATTGCCGTGTGGTCGCTGCGCCGCGGCGATCCCGAGTCCCCTGTCGCGGCTCCGCCGACCGTGCGGCCCCCTGCCGGCTCGAGCGTGGCGACCGCCCCGTCGCCTCGGCCACCGAACCGTGTGACCAAGGTCTCTGCTGCCGAGCGCACCGAGATCGCAGAGCGGATCGCACGCGCACAAGCGAGCCGCGCCGTCGCCGCACCCGCCGGGCCAGCGCTTCCGGCCGCGGCTCCGGCTGCGCCCGCCCTGCCGGGCGAGACGATGAAAAAGCCCGAGGACGTCACGACGCACCTCCTCGCAGCGATGGACGAGGTGAAGCCATTCCTCGTCGAGTGTGTCAGCCGGCATCGCGAGGCGATCGGCCCGACGGCGTCGATCAAGGCGAGCCTGATGCTCGACGGCGACCCCGACGTCGGCACATTGATCAGCGCAGACAAGCTCCGGGATCTCGAAGGCAAGGCGCTCCCCGCCGGGTTTGACGATTGCGTGCGCGACACCATGCAGTCGCTTCAGCTCCCGCCGCTCGCCGAGGGCAGCCGGTTCCTGGTCGAGTACTCGTTCGCGTTCGGCGACGACGAAGACGACGGCTCTGCCGGGAGCGCTCGTTGACTCCCGCAAGGGCGGCAGCCTACGCTTCCCCCATGGGAAGGCGCGTTGCCGGTGTCGTGCTCGCGCTGAGCGTCATCGCGCCGAGCGTCGCCGCGGCCGATGACAACGACGTCATCCTCAGCCGGCTCGCGACTCGGATCACCGACAGCAGCGGCGTCCTGACGAATGTCGTCGGTCAGAACCACGAGCTGCGCTCCCTCGCCTCGCAGCTCGGCGTCGTGCTCGCGCCGCACATGCTGACGCCCGCGGACACGATCGGGTTCGGCGGGTTCCAGCTCACGGTCGACTACTCGACGACGACCATCGATCCACGCGGGTCGTACTGGAAGGCGCGCGAGGGGAGCCCCGATCCCGCCGGCGCAGGCGGAAGTGCGCATGGCCCGGGCTCGCTCTCGACGGTCGGCATGTTCGCTCGCAAGGGCCTGTGGCTCCCACCCTCGTTCGAAGTCGGCGTCGGCGCGGTCCACCTCGTCGACTCCAACGTCTGGACCGGCCAGCTCTACGCGAAGCTCGGTCTCCACGAGGGGTACAGGTCGCTGCCGATTCCGAGCGTCGCGGTCCGCGGCGCAGTCTCGCGCATGATGTCGCAGCGCGAGCTCGACCTGACCGTCGCCTCGCTGGACGTCACGGTATCCAAGCACCTCGGCATCGGGGGGACCTGGCGGTTCGATCCGTACGCCGGCTGGAATCTGCTGATGATCATTCCGCGGTCGGAGGTCGTCGACCCGACGCCGCACATCGACTCGCAGATCATGGGCAACGAGGCCGACAGCGATCTCAACTTCGTGTTCAGCGAGCAGGATACGATCTACCGCCAGCGGATCCTCGTCGGCGCGAAGTTCCAGTACTACGTCCTGCAGCTCACCGTCGAGGCGCAGTTCGCACTCGCCGGGAGCTCGGTCGACGACCGCAGCGGCACCAACGTGGCCTGCATGCCCGACTCGACCACGACGCTGTGCGACGCGAAGGACACCGCCGCCGCGCAGCGGACCCTGTCCGTCTCAGCCGGGTTTGATTTCTAGCTGACGCACATGAACGTGACGGAGTGCGTGTGACCGCCTCCGCTCGTCGACTCCACCATCAGCGTCCCGGTCTTGATCTGGGTGAACTGGGCCGCCGAGACCGTCACCATGTGCGGGTGACCACCGGTGCCGGTGATGTCGTAGGTCTTGGCCGCGCCGGCGTTGACGTCCGCGAGGCTCACGGTGATCACGTGGCCGTGATTGCCCGAGATCGCGGCCGTCGGCGTCGTGCACGCAACCGCCGGTGCATCGACCGAACCCTCGCCATCATCGCCGCCGCACCCCGCGAGCGCCGCCACACCGGCAACGCCGACACCCACACCCACGACCGAACGGAGGAACTGCTTGCGAGTCATCGTCATCGCGCCACGATACCCGGGTCGGGAGCGGAAATGCAGTTCTCAGTCGACCTGCGTGGGCTTGGTCACGGGGCTCGAGGTGGGTTGAATTTCCTCGCGCCGAGGGTCCCCCTGGTGGGGTCCCTTGCGAGGCGCTTCGGCCTTCGCTTCGGCCTTCTTCTTCGGCTCCGCCTTGCCCTTCTTGGGGCGCGGAACCTTCTTCCACTGCTCCTCGGCACGCTCCGAGCGCTTCGGATCGGTGACCTGGTAGACGATGATCTTGTCGCCCTTCTCGAGGACCTTGTTGTAGGAGATGCGATTGATCCGCGCGAGATCGTGCGAGCCCATGCCGTAGCGCTTCGCGACGTCCTCGAGCTTCTCCTTCTTGTCGGCGACGTACTCGATGCGCGCGCGTCCCGTACGCTGCTCCGCGAGGTCGAGGTGCTCGGGCGATCCACGCGTGACGATCACGAGCTGGGTCTCATCGAGAAGCGCGACGCGCTGCTTGTCGGCATCGAACGTCGGTGACACCCACGCGACCAGCACCATCTTGGGATGCAGGTTCGCCTCCGGCTCGAGCCCGTTCCAGGTCGCGATCTCGCCGCGCGTCGCACCCAGAGCCTTCGCGATCGACTTCACGGTGTCCCCGGTGACGACGCGATAGAACACGCGCTGCTTGCCGTCGACGATGAAATCTTTGTCGGGGACCGGAACGATGAGCGGTTCGCCGTCCTTGTGGTCGATCCCGGAGCCGAGGAGCTTCGCCTTGGCCTTTGCCTGGTTCTTCGTGCGCTGCTCGGCGCTGATCCGCGGCACCACGAGCACGGTTCCACCCGAGATCTCGGACTCGTGCTCGACGCCGTTGAGCCGGCGCAGCGCGCTCGTCGAGATTCCATACGTGGTCGCCACATCTTCGAATCGCTCGCCGTGCGCGACGATGTACGAGTCATAGCCGTCCCAGTCGGACTCGAGCTCGATCAGCTTGCGCTGCGTCTCGGCCTTGCGACCGATCGGAACGCGTACGACGTAGCCCGGCTCGCCGGGCGGGGTGCGGCCGCGGCGCAGGTGCGGATTGAGCCGCTTGATCTCTGCCTCGGCGACACCCGCGGCGCGCGCGATCACGGAGAACGTCAGCGACACCGGCACGCTGACCTCGTCCCAGGTCTCGGCCTGCTTGACCTCGAGCTTGTCCATTCCGAACAGCGCACGGTTGTGACCGACGATCGCGGTCGCGAGGATCTTCGGCGTGTACAGGCAGGTCTCCCACGGGAGACCGTTCTCGTACTCGCAGAGCTTGTAGTAATCGTTCGTGTTGTAGCGCGCGACGGATCGAAGCATCGCGCCGTAGCCGACGTTGAACGCGGCGAGCGCGATCGGCCAGTCGCCGAACCGTTGATGGAGATCGTGAAAGTAATCCATCTGCGCGATCGTCGCGCGGTACGGATCCTTGCGCTCGTCGACCCAGCGGTCCTGGCGCAGACCGTAGATCCGACCACCCTCGGGCATGAACTGCCAGAGTCCGAGCGCGCCGGCCGACGACAGCGTGTTCGGGTCGTACGACGACTCGATCATCGCGACGTAGATCAGGTCCTGAGGAAGCCGGGCCTTGCGCAGGTAGCTCGAGATCAGATCCTTGTAGCGACCCTGCGCGACGAGCCAGCTCGAGATGATCGAACGGCCGCGCGGATCGGTCTTGTAGAACACCAGGTAGTCCACGAGCCGATGCGACCACGCGACCGGCAGATCGGGCAGCTCGAGCTGATCGAGCCACGGATGCTCCGGTCGCAGCTCGCTCGGCTTCTTGACCGCGCGAGTGCTGCCCGCCTCGACACGGCTCGACGTGACAGTGCGCTCGTCCAGCCACGGGCTCGCACCCGGCGCGGGGAACAGCTCGATGTCGAGCTCCCGCATCGCGTCCCCGGGGCGCGAACACGTTTCATCCGCCGCGCAGCCGCGGATGTTGCGCCGGGCGTCCATCTGCTGTGGAAGCACCGGCTCCCCGGCCTGGACGGGTGGAACGGCCTGGGCCCCGGCATGGACCGCCGGGACATCCGCGTGCGCGACCCCGACGAGGGTCACGTACATAAGTAGCCCTGTGGCGACGAGCCGCATGGCCCGAACATAGGCGGGTCGACGGACCTCAACCAAGTTTTCGGTGCTAGATTGCGGACAGTCCAAAGGAGATCGCCATGCCCGGTATGGGCGAGCTAGTCATCATCCTTCTCATCGTTCTCGTCGTGTTCGGAGCCAGCAAGCTCCCGGGCATCGGTGATGCGTTGGGACGGAGCATCAAGAACTTCAAGCGAGCGTCCAACACCGACGACGACAAGGACAAGGACGACGAGCTCGAGGCCAAGGACAAGAAGCAGCTCGCGCCTGCCAAGAAGCAGAAGGAGCTCGCCAAGGGTAGCGAGGCCGACGACGGTGAGTGGGAAGAGGTCGTCGTGCGCCGCAAGAAGAAGTCGGCGTCGGAATCGTAGTCAGGCTAGCGGTCGCCGCTGCGTCGCAGCGTGCAGATCGGCGGCATGCTGGCGTAGCGCCTCGGGCAGCTGTGGATCGGCAGCCAGCTCGGCGAGCTCACCGGCGCGGAGCGTGGTCGCGATCCGGATCGCGTCGGCGAGCGGCGTCGCCGGGTTCATGACCAGGGCGCGCTTGACGGGGTGACGCACGCTCCACTTCGGGTGCGCCGCGATCTTCGCGAGTGAGTCGGGCACCGCCGGCCGGAGCGCAGCGATCCGCACGACATCGGCCTCGGTCACGTACGGATTATCGAGGAAGATCGCGACGACCGCCGGGTGCGGATCGCGGACGAGGAGCAGGAGATCCTCGCGACGATGGGTGCGCGCCAGCGACTTTCGCTCGCCGAGTGTCAGCGGGCGCCCTTTGGGCTTGAGCACACGCTCCGGCGCCAGCTGCTTCTTGAGCTGTGCCTCGGCAACCACCGCCGGAGAGACGGACAGAAACAGCCGCGCGATCGCGGGAAGGCTGCGCTCCGTGGCGGCGACGTAGAGCTGCTGGCGGGTCTCGTAGGTCAGCGACGGCTCCGCAGCCGCATGCGTCAGACACTCGATCGCGAGCAGCGCGTCGGCATCATCGACCCGGTGAGAGCGTGCGATGAGCGCCGCCAGGGCCTCGACCCAGGTACCGGGATCCCCCTGCCCCCACGCCTCGACCAGGGCCAGAACACGCATCCGGGGGTCACGTATCGCCTTCAGCCGACTGATGATGTGGTCCGGCCCCACCGGGACAGTGTGGCACGTTGAGCCCATGGCGCACTGCGTGATACTTTTGGAATCATTAGAGGTGATCGCACCATGCCCGAGACCCGGATCATCAAGCGATACGCCAACCGCAAGCTCTATGACACGGAGCACAGCCGGTACGTCACCCTCGACCAGATCAGCGAGATGATCCGGAATGGCGACGACGTCAAGATCGTCGACAACAAGACCAAGGAAGACCTGACCACGGTCACCCTGGCGCAGATCATCTTCGAAGAAGAGAAGAAGCAGCGCAGCTTCCTGCCGCTTGGCGCGATGCGCAACATCATCCAGAGCGGCGGCGAGAGCGCTCGGGAGTGGTTCGCCGCCGCGCAGGCGAAGGTCCAGAGCATCCTCCCTGGCAAGCGCAAGGACGGCGATCCCGAGGAGGCGCCCGACGAGATGCCGGCCGAGCCGCACGACGAGGCGATGGTCACCAAGCGCAGCCTCGCGTCGCTGCGCGAGTGGGTCGAGCATTCCAAGCAGCGGCTCGACGAGTGGCAGAAGCAGGTTGACGGCAAGATCCGCAGCGCGATCGAAGGCATCTCGCCGTTCGCGGGCGTCAACAAGGACGTTCGTGCGCTCGCGGATCGGATCGCGGAGCTCGAGTCCAAGCTGTCCGCGCTCGAGTCGAGCGAACAGAAGTCCGCCAGCAGCACTGCCAGCGAATCCTGAGCGCGCTGCTCGCGCCGCGAGCTACTGCAGCTCTTTGGACAGGGCGATCGTCTCGCCCGCCTTGACGTTCACGGCGAACGTGAACTTGTCGTCGC
>JACCQV010001193.1 GCA_013813945.1 Deltaproteobacteria bacterium
CCGGCGATGCGCGCGATCACCTCGCGCAACAGCGGCGCGATCGTCCGCCGCGCGAGCGCTCGGCGAGTGAGCCCGGCACTCAGCCGCGACAGCAGCCAGCCGATGCCGAGCACGACGAACGCGAACACCACGAGCGGGAGCGCCCCGACGATGCTGCGCCCGAGGTCGCGCAGGCCCGCCGTCGCCGGCTCGAAGTCAAACACCGAGGGCGGTTCGAACTCGAGCCGGTTGACCACCGCGGCGACATCCTGCGTGCGACGCGCAAGGTCCGCGGCCCACGTCGCGTGCTCGTTGGTGTCACTCGCGCCCTCGAGGAACACCACGCCCTCCTGGACGCGGACGTCCAGCTTCTGAAACCACTTCGTCGCCGCGAGGATGTTCTCGAGCCGTGCCTCGATCTCGTGGTCGCGAGACTTCGGGTCGACCGCGATCGTCTCGGCCGCCGCGGCTGGGGCAGCGTCGGGCGCCGAGTCCTGCGCGCTCGCCGGCGCCGCGACCGTAGCGAGCACCACCAGCACCAGCGACGGGATCAGCTTCATGCCACGAACCTACCCCGCACCGACGCCCCTCCACGGCCCAGATCTGGCGATCTCACTCGCGGCCCATGGCATGCTCCGCCATGCGAACGCAGATGACGTGATCAAAAGCGCGGGTCGGTCTTCATCAAGCTCGGCGGCCAGCTCAAGAGGTGGGCAAGAGCGTCGGCACGCAGGTCCAGAAGACCGGCAAGCAGGTCACCGGCCTCGGACGCGGTGCGGTCAAGCTCGAGCTCTCGCCCACGGCTTCGCGCGCGTGCGTTGCCAGGCGTCCCGGCTTCGACAAAGCGGACCGCGCGAACAGCAGCATGCGACGCATCATGCAATCCTGTCGCGCCGAGGTTCCACATGACCAACGACCGATTCCGCGTTGTCTTCGCCGCAACCGACCTGAGCGAACGCGCGGACGAGGCGCTCCGCCAAGCCACGTCGTTCCTAACCCGCTGCTCGTGAACATGATGTTCCCTCAGCGACACGTCGAACAGCTCGGCGCACGCAGCGAGTTCCACCAGAAGGCGTGGCAAGTGCTCGTCGAACGCACGTGCCGGGTGACTGGCCCGCACAGAGTCCGAGCTCGAGCCCATCCTCGAAGAGGGCGCCCCGCATGCAACGATCGTGGAGCTCGCGGAGCGCGCTGCAGCGGACCTGATCGAAGCGATGTTTCCCGACGCGGCAGACCGGGTCTTCGTGCGAGGCGACACCTGGCGCATCGTGCCGCAGCCGCGTGCGAGAAGGCGGCGCCACTGCCATGAGTCGGGCACAGCTCGAGATCCGGAGCGCTCGATGAACCTCGACAACGGGCCACTGACGCTCGCCCTCGCGGTGATGATCGGGCTCTTATGCCAGGCGATCGGAAGGCACGCCCGTATCCCCGGCATCGTATTGCTCCTCCTGGCCGGCGTCGGCCTCGGCCCCGACGGCGCTAATCTGATTCGTCCAGAGGCGATGGGATCCGGCTTGTCAGCCGTCGTCGGCTTCGCCGTCGCGATCATCTTGTTCGAAGGCGGGCTCGGACTTCGCTTCGCCGTGCTCCGCCAGCAGGCAAAGCCAATTCGGCGACTGGTCACCCTCGGGGCCGTGATCACAGCCGCACTCGCGGCAGTCGCTGCCAAGCTCGTCATGGCGTGGGATTGGCGACTGTCGATCCTGTTCGGCACGCTCGTGATCGTCACCGGACCAACGGTCGTGACACCGCTCGTGCGGCGCCTGCGACTGTCCAAACATCTCACGTCGATCCTGATCGCCGAGGGCATCTTCATCGATGCCGTCGGAGCAACGATCGCCGTCGTCGCACTCGAGATCGCGCTCGCACCGACGAACGGCGATGCAGCCGCCGGTGCGCTGTCGATCTTTCTGCGCTTCGGTGTCGGGGCGATCGTCGGGATCGCAGGCGGCATCCTCCTCGTCGCCGCGCTGCGCGTGCGCCGCCTGGTCCCCCACGGCCTCGAGAACGTGCTCGCCCTCGCGACTGCGTTCGTGACCTATCACGTGAGCTCCAGCATCGTCGGCGAGAGCGGCATCACGGCTGCGATCGTCACCGGGCTCGTCGTCGGCAACGCGCGCATCCGACTGCACGGCAAGGTCGCGGAGTTCAGCGAGCAGCTGACGGTGTTGTTCGTGGCGACGTTGTTCGTCCTGCTCGCCGCCGACGTCCGGATCGCAGACGTCATCGATCTGGGCTGGCGCGGGGTCGTCGTCGTCGCGATCCTGACACTCGTCGTCCGGCCGATCAACGTCCTCGCCAGCACGTTCCGCACGGATCTCACGCGGCCCGAGAAGCTCTACCTCTCGTGGATCGCGCCGCGGGGCATCGTCGCCGCCGCGGTCGCATCGCTGTTCGCGCTCGAGCTCGCGCACCACGGTGTCGCCGGCGGGGTCGAGATGCGCGCCCTCGTGTTCGTGGTGATCGCGACGACGGTGACCATCCAGGGGCTGACCGCCGCGTTCGTCGGTCACCTCCTCGGCGTTCGGCAACCATCGCGTTCCGGATACCTCATTCTTGGCGGCAACGCCCTCGCACGCATGCTCGGCAGCGTCCTGCAGGATGCCGGCGAAAGCGTCACGCTCATCGAGCGCACCGTCGACGTCTGCGAGACGGCTCGCCGTGCAGGGTTCGCGGTGATCCAGGGCGACGGCGTCGACGCGACCGTGCTCGAAGCCGCCGGCATCGATGGCGTCGCGCACGTCATCGGCATGACACCGAACGAGCACGTGAATTTCTTGTTCGCGCAGACCGTGGCGGAGGACTACCGCGGCCCGGAGCTTCACATCGTGCTCGAGCGAGTGGATGCCGGCGTGACGCCCGAGCTCGCCAGCCGACATGACATGCACGTGCTGTTTGCCGTCGAGCACGACCTGCTCGCCTGGCTCGACCGAGCGCGTCGAGGCCACGTCGCGATCCAGCGCTGGCGACTCGGCGAGGCGCGAGATCATACGGCGTTCGCCGAGATGCCGGGCGACAGCATCCTCGCGCTCGCGTTCATCCGTGGGCCCTCGATCGGTCTCATCACGCAGGCGTCGATCATCCGTGGTGGTGATGTGATCGTGGTCGCCGTCGCTACCGCGACCGCACAGCACGCCACGGCGTGGCTCTCGGCGCGAGGTTGGATCGAGCAGAACCCGACGACAGCATCTTCGATGGAGAAAACCTCATGACGGCACCTACGGTCAGTTCGCCCGGCTCCACCTCCAAGAGTCGCAGCCGCCTCGCGTCGTTCCTGCTGGACGCGCCGCGGTTTCACCTCGCCGCGCCAACGACGGCTGAAACACCAAGAATCGCCGGCGCGTGTCCTTGGTAGGGCGTTCAGACCGCGGTTGTGGCCGAGGCTGCAGGCGCGATGGACGAGCTCGTTCGCCGCGTGCGCTGCCGTCGAGGGCCCGGCCCGATGGGGATGGTGAGCTCGCTACGCGCCGAGCCCACATTCTGCGGGGCGATCACTCACAGCGGGTTTGTTTCGCCGGTGGTGTCGTCGTGCATCGCAAGTGTCCGGATGGCGAATCGCAGGAAGTCCCGCTCGGTAACGATGCCGACGAGCTTGCCGCTATCGTCGGTGACCGGGAGGCTGCTGAACCGGTGATCCAGGAGCAGAGAGCCCGCGGCGGAGGCCTTTGAGTCGGGCCGCACGCTCCAGAGCTCCACCGACATGATATCGCGGATCAGAATTGCCGACTCGAGCAGCTCGCGTGTCGTGTCTGCGACCTCGCGAACCGACGAGACCTTCGCCGACAGGATGTCGCGATCGGTGACCATCCCGAGCAAGCGGTGCTCTGCGTCGACGACCGGCAGATGATGGAACTTGTGGATTCTCATCACCTCGTCGGCGAGCGATAGCGTTTGCTCCGGGAAGAACGTGACGACCTCGGCGGTCATGATGTGCTTGACGAGAACGGGCGGCACCCCTCATCGTGACAGAATCGGCGTCGATGTGCGATCGTCGTGGACGGGAGGTCGGCTCCCGAGCCGACGCTTCCAGCCTGCCGTCGCACGACCGCCATTGCGCCATGGATCCACACTAGCGACGCTGGTCGGGTCGGCTGTTCGAAATGGACGATACGCGAGGCAGTGGTTATGCTCGTTTCATGGAGCTGATGTTGCAGCCGACCGGGCGGACGGATCCGAGCGTGACAGCTCGCGAGCAAGCTCATTCGCGCGCGACTGCTGCACGAGCGCGCGGATCGCGAGTGCGAGCCGGGCGCAGCGCGCGGCGTGATCGGCACAGATTCCGGAGCCGATGTCACCGTCGAGGCGCGGGTCAAGCGTGGCGACTACGTCGTTCAGGTGAACGCGAGCGCAGAGCAGCCCACTCGCCCGTTCAGCGTGGGTTCTGCCGGGCGGTACCTGACCGAGGGCTATCGCATCACCGTGACCGCGAAGTAGAGGCGGCATGAGGTCAACCATCCTGCTGCTCGTGGCGCTGTGCGCCTCGATGTCCGCCCCCGCGGCACACGCGGAGCCCGATCCGACACCGACCGCGACGGTCACGGCGTCGAAGGGCTTTCTCGCCAACGCGTTCGCGATCAACTCGATGGGGACCAAGCTCGCGTACGTGCAGGTCGAGATCAACCACCTTGCCCCGCGCACGATCACGCTCAAGATCGCCTCGCTCCCCGGCGGCACCGAAGAGGCAACTCTGACGGCGGTACCGATGCCGCAGCAGCTCCACTGGATCTCGCCCGATCGCCTGCTCTTGCTCGAGGCCGTCGGCAAGCAGCAGCGCGCGTGGAGCATTCCGATCGCCGGGCCGATGCCGCAGACCTCGATCGGTCCGTTCGACCGCATTGCGCTGAGAGACGTTGCGGGCACGCCGACGATCATCACGTACACTCGGACCAAGCTGCCGAAGGTCACGACCCACCGGGTCGCGAGCTACGCCGCCGAGGATCTGCGCCCGTTGAAGAGCGCCGCGTGGACCGAGGCGAGCGGACGCGTCGATCACCCCGACGGCAAGATCTTGCCGCTGTGGTGGGCCGATGGCTGGTCGACGCTCGTCGGTCGCCGAGCCGGTCCGTATGACAAAGCCGAGAACATCCGGCTGCCGCATCAGCTCGTGCGCCTCGACGTGCTTGCCGGTTCGGTGGCCGCGTCCGAGCTGCCCATCGATGGCGCGTTCGCGCGCGTGACCGCCGAGCACCGGGTGCGCCCAGGACAGAGCGCATTCGTGTTTCGTCGCGGCAACGTGTTCCAGCTCGTCGCCGGTGGCAACGCGCGCCCGGTGACCGTCGCGCGGCCAGCGTCAGCGTATTACCTGGCCTCGCTACACAACCAGGTGATCGGCGGGACCAAGCTGCTGTTCTCGATCACCTCGCAGCGGCGCTCGAAGGACCCCGACGGCGTCGAGTTCTACGTCGCCGACCTGACCGCGGGGCAGCCGACCAAGCTGCTGATCCTCCCTGGCCAGCGGAAGTTCGTCGAATGGCACGCCGCCGGTGGCCGCGTCGCCCTGCTGCGCAAGCGCCAGGGTGCGCCCGGCGGGCCGTCGATCGACATCCACGACCTGCCGATCAAGTAACCGCGCGCGACCGCGCAGGTCGACGCGGATCAGCTGCCTCGAGTTGAGTCAAACTGAATCGTGCCGCGCTACCAGTGGCCCGACGTGCTCGCCGGAGTGACGACGCTCGAGGAGTGATGAGCGAGCGCACGCCGTGCGCCACCGCACGAGACAGTCTTCTGATCACGTCGCGTGTGAACTGTAAGGGGGATTCGCTGGCAGTCGTCACTCCGTATCCGTCGTTACCGCATGAACGTGTCAGGTGCAGTGGCTTCAGCGTTGCAGCCGGCTCCGAGCCGGGGAGGTTGTCTAGCCATGAAGCTCGTGGATATGGATATGCCGTCGTACTGGCCTGAAGGAAGTGGATCATGGGACCAGCCCAGGATCGTCCTCATCACGAGTGATGTGTGTGCACTCTCGGATCCGCGGAGACGGGAGCGGGTCAGCATCGTCGCAACGCCGCTCGACTTGATCACGCGGCTCGAGGGGGATACCGACGCTATCACCATCGTGGTGCTCGACGGGATCCACGCTGGAAATCGAGACCTCGCGGCTGTCTTGCTCGAGCTGTATCCAGCGCTGCGGGTCATCGAGGGGGACGCGGATCTGGTGCCGACGAGACGGAGCGCTGGTGTGGGCCTTCGCTGACCGCCTCGTGAAGTCGGTCTCCGATGTGACGGTCGGGACGACGATCGTCCTCGTCCACGTGGCGCTGGAGAAGCGAGTCAGACGATCGGACCACCGGGTGATGGGCCAATACAGCCCTGTGCCTGTGTCCGCTCGCGCGCCTCGGTGACCGACGGCCGCGTCCTGCAGCCATCAGCGAGGTGCGACCGATCGAGCTGACGGGTCAAATGCTGACCGAGCTGAACTTCTTGGTGACGCTCGGGTGCGCCGAGCGCTGCCCGACGATCCCATTGTCGCCGGCAGGACTGGCGACTCCGCGACCCGTCCAACCTCTCCGTTGACGAGGTGCGCGCCATCCGAGACGAGATCCGTGGTCTCGTGAGTGCGCTGGTGGAGGAGAAAGGGTGGGCTCGAGATCCCCGCTCGCACGTCCCGACGTCCAGCTGAGCGAGATGAAGTAATGACCGAACCCGCAGACCGCATTGAAGCCGATCTCCCTCCTCTCGATCCGGCGTCCACGTTCGCGAGTTTTGCGAGGTCCCCGAGCTCTCATCCTCCGCGCATCCTGATCCTGTACGGCTCGCTCCGCGAGAAGAGCTTCTCTCGCTATCTCAGCGAGGAGTGCGGGCGCGTTCTTCGTGCCTTCGGTGCCGAGGTGCGCACGTACGATCCGCGCGGACTGCCCGTGTTCGATCGGTCGTCGTTCGATCTGCCGAAGGTGAAGGAGCTGCGTGCGCTCACCATCTGGTCCGAGGCCCACGTCTGGGTGTCACCCGAGCAGCACGGTTCGGTGACTGCCGCGTTCAAGAACCAGATCGATTGGATCCCGCTCTCGGATGGCGCGGTGCGACCAACGCAAGGCCGCACGCTCGCCGTCCTTCAGGTATCCGGGGGAAGCCAGTCGTTCAACGCGGTCAATCAGCTGCGCGTGCTCGGCCGCTGGATGCGGATGTTCACCATCCCGAACCAGTCGTCCGTTCCCAAGGCGTTCGAGCAATTCGACGCCGAGGGCCGGATGAAGCCGTCGAGTTATCGCGACCGCGTCGTGGACGTGATGGAGGAGCTGTTCCGCTTCACCCTGCTGCTGCGTGACAACGTCGAGGTGCTGAACACCCGGTACAGCGAAGAGAAGGAAAAACGCGCACACGGTGCGCTGAAGCCAGCGCTGGGAGTGGGGGCCAAGGAGTAGCGCCGAAACCTTGCGTCCTTTCGGACCGAGGCCCGTCTTCCGGGACAGGAGAAGCAACCATGGATGATCGCATCGACCGTCTGATCCGCAACGGGAAGATGCTCGATCTCGCCGAGCCGAAACTCGACATTCTTCGCCTCGATCTACGCGCGTTGTCGCGGGCGCGCGTGATCATCTCGGGTGTCATGTCGACCCCGATCACGCGACCGGTCGGCCCCACCGCGCGTGCGGCCAGGAAGGAATCGAAGCCACCCCCCGACCCGAGGTCGAGTACGGTCTCTCCAACCTTGAGCGCCGCGATAGCGTTCGGATTGCCGCAGCCGAGGCCCAGGTCGGCGCCTTCGGGCACCGCGGCAAGG
>JACCQV010001196.1 GCA_013813945.1 Deltaproteobacteria bacterium
GTCGTCAACTCGGCGATCAGCATCTACTACTACCTGCGGATCGTCACCGCGATGTACTTCCGCGAGGCGAACCAGCCGTTCGCGCCGACCCGGTCGCCGGGCCTGCTGTTCGTGATCGCGCTCTGCCCGCTGATCGTCCTCGAGCTCGGCCTGATGCCGGGCTGGTGGCTCCGCCTCGTCGGCTGACTCGCCCGACTGGTAGGACCGTGTAGGACCAGGCGCTCACCGGCGTACATCGTCCGGTGATCGCGCTCGCGCCCGTGTGTCGCGCGCTATTGGTGGCGGGCGACAAAGTGCTATTATTTTTTCCGCATGAAGCTGCCACTGGTGATCGCGCCGTCGAATCTGTTCGCGCTCGCTCTGGCCACGCTCGTCGGTGCGGGATGCACCGGCGACCAGGACGAGTCGTGCTCCACGCCGGGCAATGCCTGTCTCTGGGCAGGCATCGGCGAGCGTGGGTTCAACATCGAGAACCCCGAAGCACACCGCCTCGAGAGCAAGCTCTACTTCCCGCAGGATCTGACGTTCGGGCCGGATGGCCTGGGGTATGTGGTCGACTGGAACAACCACCGGATCCGCCGTGTCGAGGCCGACGACTCGATGACCGTCGTGATCGGCACCGACTACGAGGGCGACGGACCTCCGCAGATGGAGGACCTGCTGCCGCTGTGCAACGCGTTCGGAGCGTCGCCGACGACCGTGGCGCTCAATCACATGACGGACGTCGAGTTCGGACCCGACGGCAAGCTCTACCTGGCCGCGTGGCACAACAACAAGATCCGCGTCCTCGACATGCAGACCAGTATCCTCACCACCTTGGCCGGTAACGGCTACGGCTTCTCGGGGGATGAAGGTCCCGCGTGTCGCGCGCTGTTCAATCAGCCCAAGGGCATCGCGATCGCGGCGGACGGAACCGTCTACACCGTCGATCAGCGCAACGTCCGGATCCGCGCGATCACACCGGGCCCCACCCCGACGATCCGCACCATCGCCGGAACCGGAACCCTCGGCGATCTCGGCGACGGTGGCCTGGCACTCGATGCGCAGTTCGGCTTCGAGACCGGCACCACGCCGCGCCCGTCGGGCTCGCTCGTGCTGGCCGACTCCGATCGCACCATGTACGTCGCGGACAGCGCCAATAACCGGATCCGCCGCATCAACATGGAAACCGGGATCGTCGACTGCATCGCCGGCAAGACCCAGGCTGGATACTCCGGCGACGGTGGCCAGGCGCTCGATGCGACGTTCAACTTCCCGATGGACATCGAGCTCGGCCCAGATGGCCGACTCTACGTCGCGGACCGCGAGAACCACGCCGTCCGCGCGATCGACCTCCAGAGCGGACTGATCGAGACGGTGGTGGGGACCGGCACGAAGTGCGATACGGCGAAGCAGGACTGCGCGGACAGCGGACCGGCTCGCGAGATCATGCTCAACGAGCCGTACGGCATCGCCTTCGATGCGAGCGGCAACCTCTACGTCGCGGACACCCACAACAATCGGATCCTCAAGATCGCCAGATGAAGACCTATCAATTCCTGAGTCTCGTGTTGCTGGGGGCGTGTGGCGGTGAGGAGCCCCCGTGTGATCCGACGGAGCCAGGGACGATCTGTACCGTCGTGGGATCGGGCGAGCAGGGCTTCAACGGTGACGGCGGCCCGGCCACGGAGGCGGCGCTCTACATCCCCCAGGACACCGCCGTCTCGCCGACCGGCGAGCTGTGGGTACTGGACTTCAACAACTACGTCGTTCGCGCCGTCGACGCGAACGGCACGATCCAGAGCATGATCGGCAACGGGGAGGTCGGCGATGGCCCGGACCCGGGTGTCACCGAGATGCCCGCGCTCGAGGCGCCCTTCAATCACACCACCGACCTGTTCTTCCACGACGACTACCTGTACCTGTGCGCGTGGCACAGCAGCCGGGTCAAGCGCGTGCGGCTGTCCGACATGATGATCTCGAACTTCGCGGGCCGCGGCCGGCGCACCTACTACGACGGCGATGGGGGCGCTGCGCTGGAAGCATCCCTCGACTTGCCTTCGAGCATCACGCTGGCACCCGACGGCAGCCTCGTGATCATGGATCAGGCGAACCAGGCCGTGCGCAAGGTCGACACGGCAGGCGTGATGAGCACGATCGTCGGGACCTGTGTCGTCGAGCTCGATGCGCCGTGCGCGGATGGAACCCTGCCGGTTGCCTGTCCCGATTCCAACAAGCTCGCCTGCGGTGACCCCGCCACCGAGTGCTCCAAGCCGTGTACGCCCGGCTACGGCGGCGATGGCGGGCCCGCACGACAGGCGCGACTCGGGCAGCCGTACGGCCAGGCAGCCGAGCCTGCCGGACGCGTCGCTTACGACAACGCTGGTAACATGCTGCTCGCCGACACCGACAACAACCGGATCCGCAAGGTCAACACGGCCGGCGTGATCACCACGATCGCGGGCACTGGCCGCGGTGGTTATTCGGGCGACGGTGGCCCGGCCACCCAGGCGGAGCTCAACCGGCCGGTGGATGTCACCGTCGGTCCCGACAACACGGTCTACTTCACCGACGTTCACAACAACTGTGTCCGCAAGATCGATCCGAACGGAACGATCTCGTCCGTCGTCGGAACCTGTAGCTCCAACCCCGCGGATCGCGGATTCGGTGGCGACGGAGGGCCGCCGCTCGAGGCCAAGCTCGATCGTCCATACGGAATCGATCTGGTCGGCAACAAGCTGTACGTCAGCGACTCGTACAACAATCGTGTTCGCGTCGTGAACCTCCCGTAGATCATCGTGCAGAAGTACCTGGTGTCGTTGGTGGTGGGCATCGCCCTGGCGAGTCAGCTCGGTTGTGGAACGGACAGCGTCGCCGAGGACCCGCCCGTGTTCCGCGAGGACTATGCGGCGACCTATCAAGAGGTACGCAACTGCCGGTGGAGCCTCGAACACGACCTGGTCCGGATCCGCGTGCTCGCCTCGCCCGATGCGGTGACCCCGTACACCGGTCGCGGCGTCCCGTTCCCCACCGGTGCGATCATCATCAAGGAGCAGTACGACGAGGACGACACGAGCTGCTCGGGTCCGATCGTCGACTACACGGTGATGCAGAAGCTCGCGGAGGGTTCGTCGCCGGAGACCCTCGGCTGGACCTGGCAGAAGGTCGACGCGGACCACACCACGATCAAGACGGATCTCGAGCGCTGTACGCGTTGCCATACGAGCTGTGGGGTCGCGCCCGACGGCTACGATGGCACCTGCGCCTTGCCGTGAGCCTCCACGGCGTCACGGTGGTGTCGTCGGGATCAGGTCTCCGCCCTTCTCGAGTCCGCTGACGCCGCGCTCGGGCGTGAACGGCTCGATCACCAGCGGCAGGTGCTTTGGCATCTGCAGCGTGAAGCGCTGGAGCTTGTTCGCTTCGACCACCACGTCCGCAGGCGTATAGGTTCGGTCGACGCTCGGAGGCTTGCCGGTCTCCACGATCTCGGCGCCGGGTGGATTCGAGACGAACCGCACGCGGACGTGATCGAGCGAGGTCTCGAGGGGATGGACGAGCTTCGCGACCTCGCCTGGCCTCGGGACCGCCAGGCTCACCGTCGCATCGCGATATCCACGCTGGGTGAAGCGGATCGAGACGGTTGCACCGGAGACCAGCGACGTCACGGTCGCAGGTGTCGAGCCGAACGGCCGGCCGTCGATCTCGATCAGCGCGCCCGTGGGCTGCGAGTCGACCTCGACGGTCGGGATCGGCTCCACCTTCTTGGTGGCGAAGATGCGGGGGACCGCGACGATCGCGAGACCGATGAGGCCCGCCGCCGCAAGCGCGCCGCCGACCTGCAGCGCACGGCGACGCAACCGTGCGCGCGACGTCGCAGCGGAGGGCAGGGCATGTGCGGGCCCGGCCGGGAGCATCCCTGCCGGATCGCTCTGCCGGTAGAAGCCGAACCCGCGCAGCTGTTGCGAGGGTGCCGCGAGATCGAAGATGCAAACGGCTTCGGTCGCGATCTTGGGCAGCACATTGAAGTGCACCTCGGTCGCCGCATTGACCATCAAGTAGAGGCCCAGACCCGCACCGCCGGCTTTCCGGTCGATCTGCTGCTCGTCGTGGAGGCACTTGTGCAGGAACCGCAAGATCGTCGGACGCTCGAGGGTGCCGAAGACGTCGCGCACGGAGACCGCGAACTGGCGGCCGTCGTACGCGTACTCGACCGCGACCACGTGCTCGGTGCGCATCGTCACGCGCGTTCGTGTCGCGACGCCGGAGAAGATGTGGTTGCCCTCCGCATCGACCGGCGCATCGTAGAGGGCATTCATCAGCATCTCGTCGATGCACTGATCGATCGCTGCCTGGGCGCTCCGTGGGGCGCCGCTCTGTGCGAGGAGCTCGCCGATTCGCGTCATGCACTTCGCCTTGTCCTCGGCATCTCCGACCGCGACGGTGTGGATTTGCGTGCCCGGCGGCATGACGCGCTCGAGACCGAAGATGCGATCGGCCAGGAGCCGGGTCGCAGTCGCGGCGAGCTGGCGAGCATCGAGCTCCGGCGCGATCATGACGCCCGCGACGCGTTCGGAGGACTGCATGAGATCCACGACCTCGGCGACGCCGAAGCGCCGGGACACGACGATCACGGGGCAGGATCCCGTCAGCCGGACCAGAGCTGCGCCCGCTTCCGCTGGGAGCGCGCCGCCCGCGTCGGTCACGACCAGTGCCGGCTCGGCGCCGGTGGCCTCGAGCGTGTCGAGTGTCGGCGACACGTCGACGATGCGGCCGTCACCCGCCAGCGCGGTTGCCAGCTGCTGCCCGAGCGCCTGGTCAGGCGAGACGGCGATGATCCGCCGAGCGACCACGGTCACGCTCCTCGATCAGCTGGACCGAATGGAATACGTCACCAGTGCGACGATGATCACGATCGCGATGGCGATGCCGATCATCATCACGACCTGTCGACCAGCGACCCTCGGCGCTGCCGGGTCGGGCGACGACGGATGCGGCATGAACGTGGGCGGCTGTGAGCTCGCGGCGAGGGGACCGGGGCTGAACGGCGGCGGCTGCGGCTGCCCGTACTGCGGTTGCGGGTACTGCGGCTGCGCGTACTGGGGCGGGACGTACGGCGGCGGGGCGTACGGCGGTGGCGCGGCGTATGGCGGTGGTGGGGTCTGCGCGGGAGGCTGCGGTGGTGGCGGAGCGTTCCGCGGGGGAGCAGAGGTCACGTCCGCTCTGGGCCCGAACGTCTCCGACCCATCGAGCCCGCGCTTGGCCGGGCTCGGCGTGACCGACACTGGAGATCGATCGTCGATCGTCGTGTGCGCCGCATCCTCGGGCACGATGCTCGCGAGTTGCTTGACGTTGACCGCCTCGAATACGGCACTGGGAGTGCCCTCTTCGGGGAACAGGTCCGCGATCAGCTTCGCCACCTTGGGCCCCGATGTCTCGAACCGGAACATGCGAGCGATCTCGTTGAGCTCCTGCGCGACCTCCTGGCCACGCTGAGGACGATCGTCAGGATTCGGGGAGAGCAGGCGATCGACGAGGAACGCCAGGCGCTCGGGCACCTGCGGCGCGAGCTCCTGCAGGGGCCGGTACTGGCCCGAACGGATCTTGGTGACGATCTCTCTGGGCTCCTTGCCGGAGAACGGCATCGCCCCCGAGCACAGGAGGTAGAGGATGACCCCGAGCGAGAACAGATCCGAGCGGTGGTCGATCGGACCGTTCGTCGTGGACTCGGGCGACATGTAGAGCCACTTGCCGACGATCATCGTCTCGGCGTGGTCGGTGACCGACGACATCGCGACGCCGAAGTCGAGGAGCTTGACCGTGCCCTCGTAGCTCAAGATGATGTTGTGCGGCGAGACGTCACGATGGACGACGGACAGCCGTTGACCGGCCATGTCCATCGACCAGTACGCGTGGTGCAGCGC
>JACCQV010001207.1 GCA_013813945.1 Deltaproteobacteria bacterium
CCCCGGCCGACGTCGGCTATAGCCGCAAGATCGAGGATTCCCGCGGTCGCTACATCGTGTACTGCAAGTCGACGTTCCCGAGCGAGCTGACGCTCGATGGACTGCGGATCGTCGTGGATGGTGCGAACGGCGCGGCGTACCGGGTCGGGCCTGCGGTGTTCGAGGAGCTCGGCGCGAAGGTCACCGCGATCCACACCAATCCCAACGGCAAGAACATCAACGCGAAGGCCGGAGCTCTCCACCCGCAGTCGATGTGCGACATGGTCAGGCACCATGACGCCCACCTCGGCATCGCGTTCGATGGTGATGCCGATCGTCTCATGTTGTGCGACGAGCACGGCAACGTCATCGACGGCGACGCCGTGATGGCGCTGTGTGCGACGCGCATGCTCAAGGAGAACCGCCTCGTCAAGCAGACCCTCGTCACGACCGTGATGTCGAACATCGGTCTCGAGGTCGCCATGAAGGCCGCAGGTGGCAAGCTCGTCCGGACGCAGGTCGGCGATCGCTATGTCGTCGAGGAGATGCGCAAGAACGGCTACAACCTCGGTGGCGAGCAGTCCGGCCACCTGGTGTTCCTCGACCACGCGACCACCGGCGACGGCATCGTCGCCGCGCTGAGCGTGCTCGGGATCATGGCGCGCGAGGGCAAGCCGCTGTCGGAGCTCGCGAAGGTCATGACTCGTACCCCGCAGGTCCTGATCAATACGTCCGTCGAGAAGAAGGTCCCGATCGACCAGCTCACGGACGTCAGGGCGCTCATCGCGAACATCGAGAAGAAGCTCGGTGAAGAGGGCCGCGTGCTCGTGCGCTATAGCGGCACCGAGAGCAAGGTCCGCGTGATGATCGAGGGGATGGACCAGTCCGCGATCCAGGGCTGGGCCGAAGAGATCACGGCGGCGCTGACCAAGAGCTGCCGCCCGTAGCGGATGCTCCCGCGAACACGTGGTCTGCTCGACGCACGCGCCCGCGGTATTCGCTGTCCTCGACGGTTTCGGCGCGCTCCATCATCGGCGCGGAAGCGTCGTAGCCGACGATGAACCGTAGGCCATCGTCGTCCCACCGGTCGAAGTACGTGGTCTGGGAGAATGCCGTGTCGCCGCGGAGCAGCACGTCCTTCCAGCCTGCAAGACGACACAGTGCGATCGCGCGAGCGAAGTACTCGGGCGCGCCTTCGTGTGATGGACGGTTGCCCGAACGATTGACGATGAATAGCGGCTCGCCCGGTGAGCGTGCCGTCGCCCACCTCGCCCTTGTCGTTCGCGCCCCAGCACCAGATCGTCCCGCCGCTGGTCGTGGCGCAGGTCGTACGGCTCGTCATGCTGACCTCGTCGACGCATCCGCCGCTGCTCGCGCCGTCGGTGGCCGCATCGGCCGCACGCTTGTCTTCGGACGGTCCGAACCCGAGCCGGCCGCACCCCGCCGACGCGGCGACCGCGATGCCGACCATCGTCGCCCCGCACCAGGCGCGCGCAACCACGCCACTATCGTCGCCTCCGCGGGAGACCGACGCAACCGCGTGCGCGCGCGGATTCGACGCGCCGTGCACGCGCGACGAGCATCGAACCACCTACACCGGAGCGAGCGCATCGCTGTAGACTGTTCCGGTCGTGGCGGACCCGTTGTTCACGCTGCAAGCGATGCCCGCGATCGCGGCGCGGCTGGCGCTACGCGGCTTCGATCCGGCGACCATGTTGCGTACGGCCGGGCTGCCGGAGTCGCAGCTGGAGGCTGAAGTGACGGCGCCGCTGTCCCGGCTCACGGCGTTCATGGATGCAGCCGCGGCGAAGCTCGAGGACCCGATCCTCGGCATCACGCTCGCGGACACTTTGGATCCATCGGCGTTCGGCTTCACCGCCTTCGCGAGCCGCGCGGCGCCGACCGTGCGCCTCGGTCTGCGTACGCTGTCGGATCTCGCGGCGCTGATCAATCCGATCGGGCTGTTCACGTTGCACGAGCGGTCCCCGACGGCCACGCTCGAGTACGTCGTCGCGGGGTCGGACCGGGGGCTCGGCTGTCACCTCAACGAGCACACGCTGTGGCTCGTCGCCCGCTACGCGAAGGACGCACTCGCCGGCGGGTTTCCGCTCGAACGCGCGTGGGTGTTGCATCACCGCGATGCCCTCGGGATCGCGGCGCTCGAAGCGCGCCTGGAGTGTTCCGTCGAGTTCGGTGCACCGAGCGTCGGCTTCTCGTTCGCGAGCGCGCTGCTCGACGCCCGCCCGCGCGGCGCCGATGAACAGCTGTTCGAGTTTCTCACCGCGCAAGCGCGGGGCCTGCTCGACGCGAGGACCAGCGACGTGATCGCCGCCGTGATGCGCGCGATCGAGCTACGCATCGCGGATCCGCAGCTCGGCATCAGCAAGATCGCCAAGGTCCTCGCCCTGTCGCCGCGAAGTGTGCAGCGC
>JACCQV010001208.1 GCA_013813945.1 Deltaproteobacteria bacterium
CCTTGCCGCCGCGCGCCTTGTCGTCGGCCGCGGCCGTGCGCTCCTCGTCGATCACGGTGCGGAACGCCTCGATCGGCTGCGCGCCCGAGAGTGGCCGGCCGTTGATCCAGAACGTCGGGACGCCATTCTGGCCGAGCTTGGCGAACATCAAGGCATCGCGGGTCACTGCGGCCGTACACCTGGTGACGTCACGATCGTACTGCTTGAGATCGAGGCGGAGGCCGCGCGCGAGCTCGCGGAGCTCGCCGTCGGTGACCTCCCGGAGGCCGCCGCCATCGCTCGCCGCCGTGTAGATCGCGTCCTCCATCTTGTCGAGGCGGCGCTGATGACCGGCAGCACACGCCCCGATCGTCGACGCACTCGCCTTCTGGTGGACGACGAATCCCTTGAACACGATCCGCAGATCCTTCGGGTAGTCGCGGTGAAGCTGGACGATGACGGGCCACGCCTTGTGCGTGTACGGCTCGGGGAACTGGACAGCGGCGACCATCGTCACCGGAGCGGCGGCGGGTCCGACCGAGGGGCTGTCATCGACGGGGACCAGGTAGTGCTGCGCCGGATCGAGGGCACCAGCGCGCGGCGGCTTCGGCGCAGCTGGAGGTGGCTGCGTCGGTCGTTTCGCGAGCTGGACTTGCAGGTCAGCGACGCGCGCTTGCAGATCCTCGATCTTCTCCTCCAGTGCTGCGGGGTCCTTGGGCTTCTGCGCTGGTGGCGACTGCGGGCCAGCCTCGAGCGCCGCGATCCGCTTCTCGAGCGCGTCGATGCGCACGGCGTTGCGTCGCCCGCGCGGCCGCATCTCGGCACCCGCCGCGCATCCCACCGATACAAGACACAGGCCGACCATCCACCGCATTGCGCGAGAATGCCGCGCACCGCGATCCGGGTCAACATGCGGTCACTCGATCGCGGGTCGTACGCGCCACGCACGCGCGGCATACACCACGACCTCGACACCGAGCGTCAAGGCGAACGTCATGGCGGCGCACGCAACTCCGACCTCGAGCGCGGGGATCAACACCATCCACATCGGGTCCGGCAGCGAGACGAACGGCGGCGGAAAGAACGCCCAGGTCAGGCCGGCAGGGATCATCGCGAGCATCAGCCCGACCCACGCAACGCCGTTTGCTGCGGCGAGCCGATCGCCGAGCGTGGGTTGGGTGCGTAGCGCCCACACGTTCGCGAGCAGCTGCACCGCGGTCGCGACGAGGCCGAACCGGATCAGCGTGCCCGCGAGGTGACCCTGTGCGGGAACCAGCGATGGCGAGAACCGCTGACCGAGCGTTCCAATCAGCGCGTAGTACACGATGAAGAATGCCGGCACGGTGACGAGCAGGATGCGCAGGTCGAGACGGAGCACGCGCCGCTTGATCAAGACGACCGCGAACGCAATCGAGAGCGCGGCTCCGAGCAACACCAGCGCGAGTCGAAGCGCCCGATGTTCGAGCACGGCGATCGCCGCATCGACCTCGGCTGCACCGACAATCGCGAGCGTCATCGTGAGCCGGGTGTCGTCCGCGGATCGCCTGCGAGTTGCCGCTTGCGCGTCGAGTGTGAGGATCTCGGTCAGCGTACGCCCGAGCCCGTGACCCGGCGATGGAATCGCGAGCAACGCGGCCACCGTCGGGGCGATGTCGATCAGGCGTGCGTCGCGTGGCCGTCCCTCCGGATCGATCCCGGCGCCCGCCGCGATCAGTGGCACCGTGACGACCTCGGGCTCGAGACCACCGTGACCACCATCGTCGGTGTGACCGTGATCGGCGACCACGATGATCGCGTCCTGAGCGAGATCCACGCGACCGAGCGCCCGAACGAGTGCGCGATCCGCGGTCTCCGCCGCGAGCCGATACTCGGGGCTGTCGCCACCGTGCTGGTGACCCGCGGCATCCACGACTCCGACCAGGAGCACGACGAGCTCGGCCTTGCCGGCAGCGAGCGCCGCGCCTGCCTCGCTGAACCCACCGGCCCACGGAGCGTAGCGCGCGTCATCGAACGGGGAGGCGAGGTCCGCATCCGGTGCGCCGACGGCGCCGACCGCCGCGGGATCCTCGACGTCCCGGTCGCTGTGCTGGTCGATGTCGACCTCGATCCCGACACGCGAAGCGCCGGTCGGTGGTCGCAGAAACAGCCGCGGCAGCACGTCGTAATCCGTGCCGCTCGCCGCGGACAGGCCGGCGTCGCGAGCGCGATCCATCAAGGCATCGAGCTGCACTGGCGTCGCGTGATGATTGGTGCGCACACCGCTCGCGCTCGGCGGCACGCCGGTCAAGATCGAGACGTAGTTCGGGCGCGACCAGGTCGGAAAGTGCGACATGGCCTCGCCATCGACGCCGTGCCGGCGGAGCTCATCAAGAAAGGGCAGCTCGTACGAGCGATCGAGGCGCAGGCCATCGACGATCACGAGGAACACCCGGCGCGCGAGCCGCGGGGTCTGCGGATCCTCGATCACGGGATCGATCCGAGCGAGTGCGGGCTGCACCTGCTCGAGATCGAGCATGAACGATCCACCCGCGCGCGCCGCCTGGACCGCCCCCAGCGTGCCGACTACCAGGAGCGCCAGGGCCGCCGCGACGACGTGGCGGGTGGGCGCGGTCGTCATCCCAGAGTCTAGCGTGGCGGCCCCTCCTGGCCATACGCTGAGCTCATGACCGCTCGCGCCGCACTCGTCGTCCTCGTTCTCGCATCGTGCGGCGGGCGTGACGACGCAGCGCGTCCACTCACCTTCGGCGGAGATCGCCCGACGCAGCTCAGAGCGCCGGCGAAGCTGACCGAGGGCAAGCGCTACCCGCTGTACCTCGTGCTCCACGGCTACGAGGGAACCGGGTTCTGGCAGACCACGCACATGTCGATGAACTACATCCCCGACACTCACGATGTGCTCCTGCTCGCGCCCGACGGCACGACCGATCGCAAGGGAAACAAGTTCTGGAACGCCGACGCAGCGTGCTGCGACTTCGACGGACGGAAGCCCGACGATGCGGCGTACCTCGGCGGCTTGCTCGAGGACGTGATCTCGAAGTGGCCGGTCGATCCTGCACGGGTCTACGTCATCGGGTTCTCGAACGGCGGCTTCATGGCGCATCGCCTCGCGTGCGAGCGCGCCGACCTCGTCACGGCGATTGCCTCAGTCGCAGGTCATGCGTCGTCGACTCCCGGGGCGTGTAAACCCGCTCGCGAGGTCCACGTCCTGCAGATCCACGGCACCGCCGACGAGTACGTCTCGTACACCGCGACAGCCGGGGGCATCGGCGCCGAGGCAAGCGTCATGCAATGGGCCACATCCAATCGCTGTGGAAGTGCGCGGACGGAGGGTGGTCCGTTCGATCTCGAGAGCCGTGTACCCGGCACCGAGACCCATTCGCATGCGATCTCTGGATGCCCCGCAAACGGCGCGGTCGAGCTGTGGGAGATGCGGGGCGCCCGCCATATGCCGACGTGGACCCCGGAGTTTCTCCCCACGCTGCTGGGATGGTTCGCGGACCATCGCCGTTCCTGATTGGCCCAGCGGCTGCGGCATGTTATCGATCGATCACGATGTGGTACCTGGGTTCCGTCCCGCACCAACCCGACGTGGATTGAAGACGTAGGCCTGTTTTCGTTCGGGCGTTTTCCTTTCGCCACGTTTTCTCTGCGAGGACCTCATGGACACCCAGCTCAAGCTTCTCGGTCGCGATGCGCCCGAGCCCCAGCCGATCAAGCACATCAAGCCGTACGTCGATCCGTCGACGTTGCATCACCGCCAGCTCCTCGATGGGGCGTTCTGGCAGCGCATCCCCGCGTATCGGCTGATCGATGAGGCGACCTTCCTCGATCATACGTGGCAGGCGAAGAACACGATCACCAATCCGCAGAAGCTCCTGCAGGCCGTTCAGGATCTCGTACCCGCGAGCTTCTACGACGACGTCTCCAAGGGCTTTCACCTGGCACCGATGTCGATCCGTGTGTCGCCGTACCTCCTGTCGCTGATCGACTGGTCGAACGCGTACACCGATCCGCTGCGCCGTCAGTTCGTGCCGGTCGCATCGCGCCTCCTGCCCGATCATCCCAAGCTCACGCTCGACTCGCTGCACGAACAGGCGGACGCGCCGGTCGCCGGGCTCACGCACCGCTATCCCGACAAGGCGCTGTTCCTCGCGCTCGACACGTGTCCCGTCTATTGCCGGTTCTGCACGCGCAGCTACGCGGTCGGCGTCGACACCGATGAGGTCGAGAAGGTCTCGCTCAAGGCCACCGAGGATCGGTGGGAGCAGGCGTTCCAGTACATCTCCGAGCGCCCCGAGCTCGAGGACATCGTCGTTTCGGGTGGGGACAGCTATCAGCTCAAGGCACGGCAGATCACGCTGATCGGCAACAAGCTGCTCGAGCTGCCCAACATCCGTCGAATCCGGTTCGCGACCAAGGGTCCGGCCGTGATGCCGATGAAGCTGATCACCGATCACGAGTGGCTCGATGCGCTGACCGCCGTGGTCGAGCGCGGTCGCAAGCTGCACAAGGAGGTCGTCCTCCACACGCACTTCAACCATCCGAACGAGATCACCGCGATCACGAAGCGGGCGCTCGATGGCGTGTTCCAGCGCGGCATCATCACGCGCAATCAGGCGGTGCTCCAGCGCGGCGTCAACGACAGCATCTCGACGATGCAGCTTCTGGTGAAGCGCCTCGGCCACTGCCAGGTCCAGCCGTACTACGTGTACGTCCATGATCTCGTGAAGGGCGTCGAGGATTTGCGCACCACGCTGCAGACCGCGCTCGACATCGAGAAGGCGGTCCGCGGAGTCACCGCGGGCTTCCACACGCCGACGTTCGTGGTCGATGCACCCGGTGGCGGCGGCAAGCGTGTCGCGCACAGCTTCGAGCACTACGACCGCGATAGCGGGATCTCGGTGTTCGCCGCGCCGTCGGTCAAGCCCGGCTTCTTCCTCTACTTCGATCCGGTCGATACGCTGACGCCCGAGTTTCAGGCCCGCTGGAAGGACAAGGCGAAGCAAAACCAGATGATCGACGCGGCCGTGGAAGCGGCTCGCGCGAATCAGTCGTCATCGGCGCGCGCGTCGAGCGTCCGGTAGCGGGCGTCAGGCGAACCTCACGCAAAAAACCTCGAAACCCGAGTGGTTCAAGGGGCTTGAGGTCGGCGTGTACTAAAGGTAACGATCGATTCGGTGGAGATCATCATCTTCGAGACCGGGGGGCCTCGGGCGGAGTTGCGAGACGCGCTGACCGGCGCAGGGCACGAGGTTCACCTCGTCGCGCGCGATGCCCCCGAGCTGTGGGCCGACCTCGTCGTGCTCGACGCGGCGTCGTGGTCAGCCAACGATGTCGTGCGTCTGGCGAAGCGACTGCCGGATGCCGAGCTGCTGTTTCTCGTTGGAAGTCTCGATGCCGAGCTGCCGATCGAGGACGGCATGGCGCTGCTCGAGCCGGTCGAGATCCCGAAGCTCCTGCGGCTCGTACGGTTGCTCGCCGAGGCGCGCAGCGGCCGCGCCGATCCGCGCGACCTCGTGAGCTTCGAGACGCTGTTCTCCGGCGATAGCCCGGCGATCGTGGATCTCCTGCGTCAGGTGAGGCTGGTGGCGCAGAGCGATCAACCGGTGTCGATCTACGGCGAGCTCGGCTCGGGGCGGATCGTAGTCGCGCGGGCGATCCACGAGCGCTGCATGCGGCAAGGCCGGGCGTTCATGGCGGTCAATGCCGCCGGGTTTCCCGGTGATCAGCTCGATCATCATCTGTTCGGTGGATCCGAACCGTCGATCCTTCGTGTCGCCGGCGGCACGTTGTTCATCGACTTCGTGACCGAGATCAGCGCCGCCGTGCAGGCGAAGCTGCTGCGGATCGTCGAGGACAAGCTGTTCACCGTCCATGGGACGGATCGGCCGATCGACGTTCGCATCATGGTCGGCGACGACCGCAGCAAGCTGAGGGTCGGCGGAACGCTGCGGCCGCAGCTCTACTATCGACTCAAGGTCCACGAGCTCGACCTGCCACCGCTGCGCGAGCGCGCCGGCGATCTCAAGGCAATCGTGCTGCGCATGCTCCATCGCCTCAACGACGGGCGGGAAGCATCGCTGTCCTCGGCCGCCACCAGGGCGCTCGACGCCTACGGCTTCCCGGGCAATGTTCGCGAGCTGGCGCACGCGCTCACGCATGCGGCGGTGCTCTCGCAGGGTCGACCGATCGAGGTCGAACATCTACCCGCCGACATCCAGCCGCACGCAGAACCCGACGAGCAGGATGGGTCCCTCGATCTCGAGACGCTCGAGAGTCTCGATGCCGTCGCCAAGCGATTCGAACGGACCTACCTGCTGCGCGTCCTTCGTGCCGTCGGCGGCAACCGCACGCGTGCGGCGAAGATCCTCGATCTCTCGCGGAAAGGCCTGTGGCAGAAGCTCAAGGCGCACGGGATCGCGGCGGACGAGGGTCGTGAAGAGTCCGAGGAAGAGCTCGTGATCGGCTGACTTCGGAGCGCTGCGCATCGAGCGCGGGCGCGCACCGGTTTCGAGCGAATCCGCTCGGCCAGCCGAACAGAGCGTTACCGCACGGTAACGACGCAAAACTTTTCGACCGAACACTTCGAACACATAGGCGATTGGCCTGGTTCGAGCAGTGCCATGGCCTCGTCATGGACGTGGCTCCGACCACCGCACAGGTCTTCGACCGGCTCCGCGCGAGCCTGGTCGAGGTGATCGGAACCGCCGCCACGGCAACGTTTCTACGCCGCGCCGTGCGTAAGGCGGCCGGAGCGTCGCCGGAGCTCCTCATGCTCGCGATCACCAAGGAACAGCTCGACTACCAGTACGTCGTCCCCGAGCACTGGTCGAGTAACGGCGCGGGAATGCCCGCGCTCGTCAATCTCTCCACCGCGCTGGAGGGCCTGCTCCTCGACCTGACGGGGGGCGTGATGATCCGTCGTCTTGGCGCGATTCCACTCCTGCGCGATGCCGGGCTGTTTCGCGGAGAGAAGAGCTGACATGCGCGCGAACAAGCTCGAGGTCGCGAAGACCGGTGATGACGCACTCGACGAGATCCTCGGCGGTGGAATTCCCCTTCGCTCGGTGATCGTGATCGCGGGTGAGCCCGGGTCGGGCAAAACCGTCATGACCATGCAGATGTTGTTCGCGGCCGCGCGCCGCGCGCAGAACACCCTCTACTTCACCACCTTGTCAGAACCGGCGATCAAGGTCGTGCGCTATGCTCAGCAGTTCGAATTCTTCGACACAGAGCTGTTCGAGAAGCACATCCAGCTCCACGATCTCGGCGGCGTTCTCCGGGAAGGAGCCGAGAAGACGATGCTCGAGATCGAGGCGCAGGTCGCGAAGCACGAGCCGGCGTTCGTGGTCATCGACAGCTTCAAGGTTCTCGGAGAATTGCTGCGCGACGGGGTGAAGGGACGTCCGCTCGTCTATGACCTCGCGGTCCAGATGGCGAGCTGGGGAGCGACGACGTTCCTGGTCGGCGAATATTCGCGCACCGAACATTCGAGCTTCGCAGAGTTCGCGATCGCAGACGGGATCATCCAGCTCGGCACCGCACGGCAGGAGCTCCAGTCGGTGCGCGAGATCGAGGTGATGAAGTTGCGCGGGGCGGCGCACCGCTCCGGCACTCACTTCTTCGATGTAACGCACGAAGGCCTCGAGTTCTTCCCGCGCGTCGCGATCCCCGGTGGAATCCAGGATCAACCGGCTGCCGCGGTCACGGAGCGTGTACGAACCGGCGTCGAGGGTCTCGACGAGCTCCTCGACGGGGGCCTGCCGCGAACGAGCACGACCGTCGTGCAGGGCGGAACAGGAACCGGCAAGACTCTGCTCGGACTGCAGTTCCTCATCGAAGGAGCGCGCCGCAAGGAGAAGGGGGTGCTGTTCACCCTCGAGGAGACGCCGGCGCAGCTGCGCGCTTCGGCGAGCAGCCTCGGCTGGGACCTCGCGGCGCTCGAGGCAGAGGGCCTCCTGGTGATCAAGTACACGTCGCCGGTCGAGCTCTCCACGGACCGCTATCTCAACGAGGCCCGCGCGGAGGTCAAGGCGCTCGGCGCGACGCGCGCGGTCTTCGACAGCCTGACGACGATGTCGGTCGGCATCAGCTCGGAGCGTCGGTTCAGAGAGCTGGTGTACGCGATCATCGATGACTACGTGGATGTCCGGAATACGCTGGAGACCGCTCTCGAGGTGCTGGGCTTCCAGTCCTGCGCGTGCTCCTCATCGAGCGCTCTGCAGGTGGCAGGCACGTTTCGGCCCGAGCTCGTCTTGATCGACCTCGCGCCGTATGCCGCGGAGCTCCTGACGACGCTGCGCACCATGCTCCAGCCCTTCGTGGCCATCGGAATGACCGACGACGCCGACCGACAGGGTGACGAAGAGCTCGGGCTTGCGTGCACGCTGATGAAGCCGTTCGAGGTCTCCGAGCTGCAAACCTTGCTCCACGCACACGCGCCCGCGGGAAAGCTTCTGTCGTGATGTCGCAACTCGCGGCGGTCATCTCGAAGCATCGGACCGAGATCCTGACGGCATGGCAGCGAGCAGCTCGCCTGCTCTCCGGGACGGCGCAGCTCGGGCGACCGGTCCTTGCCGACGAAGTTACCTCCATGCTCGAGACGCTCAGCATCGCTGGCCGAGGCAGGCTGCAGCTACCGCCACAGTACGACCGGTCCTTCGATCTGGCGCAAGTGATTCGCGAGATCGAGGTGCTGCGCGGCTGCATCAAGAAGATCTGGCAGGACGATGACGACGGGTCGGTGTCCCTGCGCGAGATGCGCCTGTTCGATCAACTGTTCGACACGACGATCAGCGACGCGATCCAGCGCTACACGTGCGCCCGCGATCTCCCGAGGCGGAAGGAGCTCACGATCGCCTCCGCGGATGCGGGACGCCTCGTCAGTGACGTCCTCGCTTCACACGAGGAGGACGCGCGGCAAAGGGGGATCCGACTGCGCAGTATCGACGAGCTGCTCGGGGTCGAGCTGATGTGCGATCGCGAACGGATCGCACAGGTGTTCGGCAGCATCCTCGGCAAGGCAATCAGGAGCTGCGTGTCGGGGGACGAGATCCTCGTTCGCGCGGTGGCCGGCGAGACGGACGCGCGTTTCGCCATCAGCGATCCGGGCCCCGGAATCTCGCCGAACGACCTTCCCCGTGTCTTCGAGCCGGACTCTGGCGTCGAGCTTTATGTGTCGAAGGGAATCATCGATGCCCACGCCGGTGCTCTCTGGGTCGAGAGCAGCGTCGGTGACGGTACGACGTTCTTCTTCACGCTACCGCTCGCACGCTGACGATCACGGAAACTGCATGAGCTTCCAGTACGAGCTCAAGGTGGCCACGATGGTCTCGAGTGCCTGAAAGGTCACCGGCTTGATCACGTAGCCGGCCACGTTGAGCTGATAGGCCTCGATGCGATCCGACTCCTCGCTCGAGGTGGTCATCATCACGATTGTCAGCTTCTGGAGCTTGGGATCCGCGCGGACTTCACGAAGGAACTCGATGCCGTTCATCCTCGGCATGTGGATGTCGAGGAGCACGAGGCGACGCTCGGCTGCAAACGTTCCGCCGCGGAGCAACTCCAGGGCCTCGATTCCGTTGCGGACCACGGTGAGGTGATAGGGGAGCTTCGCTTTCGAGAACGCACGCTTCACCGTGATCGCATCTACCTCGTCGTCATCGACAAGGAGGATGTTGAGTGGCGGCTGTGGTGGATCCATGGCTCGGTCGGCTAGGCTACGTCCGATGCGCTCCCTGTGTCTGGTTCTGCTCCTGATTGCCTGCGGTGGATCCAAGCCCGCTCCCGTGACCCCGGTGGCGCCGATGCCGGTCGTGGCTCCAGCGCCGCCTCCCAGGCTGCAGCCGGCAACTCTCGACGAGGCGACGGTCAAGGAGCGCAGTCGCGCGTTCTACGAAGCGATGGACACGGACAATGTCCCGGCGGTGCAAGCGGTGATGGGCCCCTCGTTCGTCGTGTTCGATCAGGCTCGGAGCTACAACGCCGAGCATGTCGTCAGCCGGATGACAGCGCGGGCGGACCGGCAGGCGCCGAAACGAACGCGGACCTGGAAGGAGGAGCGCGTCTACCTCGGCCCGAATACAGCGGTCTTCATCGGGAACGCGGTCGAAGCAATGCCCGCGGTTGCCGACCAGAAGGCCGCCGAGTGGGAAGGCTGGAACACCGTCGTCTGGACCCACGATGGTGGAGACTGGAAGGTCGCCCACGCGCAGTGGCAAGTCGGCGGGCTCGAGGCGGAGCGCTCGATGTGGAACGAGGCCTATCGCAAGGCGATCGGCTTCAAGCAGACCGCGAACCAGCACCTCATCGACACCGTCAAGGGCAGGAAGCCAGGCACCGCGCTCGACATCGCGATGGGGCAGGGCCGCAATGCGGTCTTCCTCGCCACCAAGGGCTGGAAGGTCACCGGCATCGACATCTCGGACGAGGGCATTCGCGTCGCGAAGGAGGCTGCCGCGAAGGCGCGCGTGAAGCTGACGGCCGTGCAAGCGGACAACGAGACCTACGACTTCGGCAAGGACAAGTGGGACCTCGTGACCTTGATCTACGCGGGTAACAATCCATCCATGATCGAGAAGATCAAGCCGAGCATCAAGAAGGGCGGAGTCTTCGTCGTCGAGTACTTCCACAAGGACGCGACCGGAAGCGTCGGCATCGGCGGCTTCGCCGATGGGGAGCTGGCGATGCAGTTCGCGGGCTGGAAGGTGCAAAAGGACGAGGTCGTCGAAGACATCGCCGACTGGGGCCTGCGCAAGCTCAAGCTGGTCCGCTTCACGGCGCAGAAACCATGAGCGACGCCGTCACGAAGCTGCGCGCGGAGGTCACCGAACGCGTGCTCTCGGGTGCGGGGACCGCGAGCCCGGACCGGCGGCGTGCGGCGTTCGACAACAAGAACGTCGAGGAGCCGGCGCGAGCGCTCGTCGACAAGGTCGCCCGGACGGCCTGGAAGGTCACCGACGAGGACGTCGCTGCTGCAAAGGCGGCAGGCCTGTCCGAGGACGAGATCTTCGAGCTCACGGTCGCCGCCGCGATCGGGCAGTCGACGCGTCAGCTGATCAGGGCGCTCACCGCCGTCGAGCAAGCCTTCGCGGAGAGCACGTCATGAGACTCGACGTACTCGATCACGGCCACACGTTCGGCAAGAAGGCGTTGTTCGTCCTGATCCGCGTGGTGTCGCGGCACCGCGCGCCCGACGTCGTCAAGACGCTGACCTACCGGCCGGAGTTTTTCGGCGGTCGGATGGGCGCCGTGTTCCAGGAAGTGATGCGCGGCTCGTCGGAGTGGTCGATCGGAGACCGCGAGCTGATGGCCGCGTACATCTCGAAGACCAACGAATGCGAATTTTGAACTCGCTCTCACGGCGCGGTCGCGTCGAAGGTCCTGGGAAGCGGTCCGGTGCAGGCGGTACTCGAGGATCTCGCGACGGCGCCGATCACCGAGCCACTGCGCGCGACGCTCACGTTCCTCGCGAAGGTCACGAAGCACTACGGCGAAGTGAATGCCGATGACGTTCGACCTCTGATCGCGCTCGGCGTCACGCGCGCTCAGATCGAGGATGCACTCAACGTGTGCTTCGCGTTCAACGTGATCACTCGGCTCGCCGATACCTTCGAGTTCGAGGTCGGACCGCAGTCCGCGTTCGACGTCGGCGCGAAGAGCCTGCTGACGCGCGGCTATCGGCTGTAGGGGGTGTTAGGGGGTGTTACGGTCGCGGTCCTGATGAACAGAACCACGAAGCTTGCCTCTCTTGTCCTCGCTGCGCTGACCGCCGCGTCGGGCGCCGCCGCTGCCGAGGTCGCACTGACCACGACGGTCTACACCGCCTCGCCGACCGGATTCCTCGTCAACTCGACGCTGATCCAGGGCGAGAAGGAAGCCATCCTGATCGATGCGCAGTTCTCGCTTGCCGATGCGCACCGTCTCGTCGCGGTGATCATGGAGAGCAAGAAGACGCTGACCACGGTCTACATCACCCACTCGCACCCGGATCACTACTTCGGGCTCAACGTGATCAAGCAGGCGTTCCCGAAGGTGAAGGTCGTGACGCTCGCGACCTCGCTCGGCGAGATCAAGAAGACGTGGAAGGGGTCCGTCAAGCAGTGGGGCAGCATGTACGGCGCACTCGTGCCGACCAAGCCGATGCTCCCGGCGGTGCAGAAGGCGATGACGCTGACCCTCGAGGGCGCGACGATCGAGATTCGCGGGACGGTGCAGGGCGACTCCTCCGACAACACGTACGTGTGGATCCCGTCGACGAAGACCGTGATCACCGGCGACATCGTGTTCGCGGGCGTGCATCCGTGGACGCGCGAGACGAACCCGGAGAAGCGCAAGGCGTGGATCAAGACGCTCGACGACATCACCGCGCTCGCGCCCACCACCGTGATCGCCGGTCACAAGGATCCGAAGGCGAAGGACGACCTGTCCGCGGTCAAGGCGACCAAGGACTACCTGATCGCGTTCGAGACCGCCGTCTCGGGATCGAAGAGCGCGAGCGAGGTCGAGACCAAGATGAAGGCGAAGTACAAGGATCTGCAGCTCGACGTGATCCTCAAGCTCGGTGCCGAGACGCAGTTCGCCGCACCGGCCGCGCCCGCGACTGCGCCGAAGAAGTGACGCTCTACGCGATGATCGCGATCGTCTGATGATTGATCGCGATCAGGCGGCCGTCCTCACCCCATAGCTCGCGGGTCTCGAGGCAGTAACCATCGGCCATCACCGCCGACGTCGCGCGATAGAGGACGGGCGATTCCGGATCGAGCCCGTCGATCCCGGCGACGACGTCGAGGGAGTACACGATGGTCGCCATCGGCCGGATCGCCGGTAGCCTGGACAGCGCCACCGGCCACCACGCGTCCATCAGCGCCGCGATGTGGCCGACGTCGCGCAACCCACCGGGCAGTCGCGGCCGCACCCAGCCGAGCGTGTGTGTGGCGCCACTGGTCGGCAGGCCCTCGATGACCCGGTACTCCATGTTGCTCGCAAACTCCGGCCAGCCGTCGCTCGTCACCAGCGGCTCGATCGTGCTCCATGGCGCGACCACTGGTGCGGCGAGCTCCTGCCACGCGAGGGGGCCACTGCCGCGCCGGGTCGCGGCGACAACGCCGACGACGTGCGCCTTGACCTCGCCACCTTGCGCGAGCGCGGCACGAGCGGTGGACAGCGAGCTGCCCTGCCGCAGGATCTCGACGGTGATCTCGGCGGTTCCGGCCATCGCCGGACCTGGC
>JACCQV010000018.1 GCA_013813945.1 Deltaproteobacteria bacterium
GATCTTCTTGACGTCCTGGATGTACGCCGACGAGAACACGACGTGCGAGATCGGGACGACCGCGGTCTTCTCGTCGATGGCAGCGCACATCGCGTCGGTGTCGATCGTCGTCCCGTCCTTCGAAGGCACGAGCACGCAGTCAGCGCCGCGGCGCTTCTCGGCCTGCCAGACGTACGACACCGTCGGGAACTGCAGCGCCTCGTACACGACCTTGTTGCGCTCGGGCGTGTACTCGAAGCACGACGCCATCGTCGCCATGATCTGCGACACGTTGTGCTGCATGATCACCGTGCCCTGAGGCGCCGAGATGATCTTGCTGATCCGCTCTGCGGCGCGATCGACCTCCGGCAGCCAGTCACTCCACGCCGTGATCGACTTGGTCTGCCAGACCTCGAAGAACTCTGCGAGGTCTGCCTTCGCCTGTGCGGGGACGCAGCCGAGCGAGTGCGAGATCAGATGGACGCAGGTCTCGAGTGCAGGGAACTGCGCGCGGTACTCGAGCAGGCTCTCGGCGACGGGGTCGACCATGCCGTGACTTACCACGCGGTCAGGTGCTCGGGATCGGCGGTGCGGGCGCGGCTGGAGCAGGCGGTGGAACGGGCTCTGCCGGCTGTGACCCGGGCGGTCCGGTCGGTGCCGGTGGCGGCACGTCGTCGATCGACGGCGGCTCGGGACGCGTATCGGGCTCCGGTTCGTTGAGCACGGTGTTGCCTTCGCCGCCGAGCAAGGTCGCGAGCAGCACGGCGCCGCCGAGCAGGAGCGCGGCACCGCCACCGACGAGCGCACACGATCCGTGAGCGTCGAAGTCTGTACCGAACTCGCAGGTCGAGAACCCGAGTGTGGCGCCGACAATCCCCGCCGTCGCGGCCGGATGCTTCACGGCGAACGAACAGCTCGAGAGCGTCACGATCAGTGCCAGAGCCGTCGCGCGCATCAGGAGAGCTTCCTACCACGGGTCCCAGGGGGTATGTGCCGATGTGGGTGGGACGCCCCTTCGACGACCGGCGAGGTTTCCTGATACGGTGAGGAGCTTCATGTCGGCACGGACGCCGCAGAAAACGTTGCCGCCGGAGACTGCCCGGTTCGCTGTCGTATTTCCCGATCTCGACGCCCACGAGACCGAAGTACGACCGGCCGAGGTCGCCGACATCCCGGCGCTCGGGGTCCGCGATCGCGCGAGCATCACGCTGATGTCCGGCGCCAACGCTGGTCAGTTCTTCTCGCTGGAGAAGAACGAGGCGATGATCGGGCGCGACGTCGACGCCGACATCCGCCTCGAGGATGCCGGGATCAGTCGCAGGCACGCCAGGATCCAGAATGCGGGCGAGGGCCGCTACGTCCTCGAGGATCTCGGCTCGTCGAACGGTACGTACATCGGCGGCAAGCCGGTGCGGCGCCACGAGCTCACGACCGGCGATCGGATCCAGTTCGGGCCCCGGACGCTGATGCGGTTCGCACTCCTCGACGAGGCGGAAGAGCTGCTGCAGCGGCAGCTCTTCGAATCGTCGATCCGCGATGCGCTGACCGGCGCCTTCAACAAGGCGTACATGACCGAGCGGCTCGAGGCTGAGCTCGCCCATGCGCGCCGTCACAAGAGCGCTCTCGCCGTCCTGGTGTTCGATCTCGACGAGTTCAAGAAGACCAACGACGTCCACGGGCACCTCGTGGGAGACCTGGTCCTGCGCACCGTGGCGCAACGCGTCCATACGTTGATCCGGGTCGAGGACGTGTTCGCGCGCTTCGGTGGCGAAGAGTTTGTCGTGTTGATCCGGGGAACCTCGGACGGCGTCCGCCTCGCGGAGCGAATCCGCGCCGGGGTCGAGGAGCTCGAGATCGTGACGGAGGGTGTCAGGGTCAAGGCAACCGTGAGCGTGGGCGTCGCATCGCTCGCCGAGCTCGAACCGAATGCCGAGGCGAGCGACCTTCTCCACGAGGCCGACACCCGGCTCCTGAACGCCAAGCGCGCTGGACGTAACCAGGTCTGCTCGACGTGACGACGATCAGGCGCTTCCGACAAGCGTGATCGAGCGGTCCAGCAAGCTCGAATCGTCGTCGGTGAACCGCGCTGACTCGTCGTTGTGCGCAGGGAAGAAGAACAGATGAAGGCCGAGCAATTGCTTGGCCGCGATGCGGCCGTTCTTCGTCGCGATTCCCACCAAGATGTCCGTGAGGTTTCCGGGCGCGACCGTGATGCTGATCGTCGAGGCCGCCGAGAACACCCGCCACAGCCCGAGCCCGGCTCCGCCACGACTCTCGTCGAGCTCGACCTCGCCGGTACTGCAGCGATGCAAGACATCGAGCAGGCGGGACCGCTTGAGGGCACCGAACGTGTCGCGGATCCGGATGAACGCGGTGCCTTCCTCCATGCCGTAGCTGATCTCGCACGCACGGTCGACCGGGAGCTCGACGTCCTCCGTCCGGGGTACAGCCTTGGGAAAGAACCCTGCGTCGACCGGTGCGTCGTACAACGCATTGGTGACGAGCTCCTCGTAGACATCGTTGATCGCGGAGAGCGTGCGCGCCGACAGGCCGTGCTTCGAATAGAACTCGCTCATGCGCTCGAACCGCGCCTCGCGACGACTCGCCCGCGTCAACAGAGCGACCCGGCCGACGCCGGACTTGCCGAGCATGCTGTGCTCCGCTCCGTTGGCGAGCCGCTCGAGCAGCATTGTCATATGCGTGCGTGCGAGCGGTCCTGATAGCAACGACGCGGCGACGAAGTGCGAGACCGTCGGAAACGAGCCGAGCAAGCGGACGGTCTTCGTCAGCGTCTCCGCTGGTGACTCGTCGATGAGCGCGACGATCGGCGCCGTGACCACGTTGTAGACCTGGCTCAGCAGGTCGCAGTCGACGAATGCGATCGCACCGGGCCGCGAGGTCTCCGCGATCAGCTCTGCGCGATTTCTGACGACGATGCACGGCGCTGGCAGCGCGGCACACAACGCCGCGGCGTGCACCTCACCGGCGAGGATCACTGAATACTGATCAGTGGAATCGAGACGACAGTAGAGGCTGGAAGCTTCGTCGTAGACGTACTCCACATAGGTCGTCGACTTCTTCACGTGCCTGTCCACTACAACACGCTCCGGTCACGCCGGCAATCTTCCGTCTGAGAGGCCACCTCACCATGTTTTTATACTGCTGTAATCACAGCATTAATTGGCAGGTTGTTAGCACTCGCCTCGAAGGGTTGCCAAGGCGCCCGGGGATGTCTATAGAGACGCTCGCGAACCAATTCAGGGAGATCAGGGAACTATGAAGATCCGTCCGTTGCACGACCGTATTCTCGTCAAGCGCCTCGAAGAGGAGACCAAGACCTCCGGTGGTCTGTTCATCCCGGACTCCGCGAAGGAGAAGCCGATCCAGGCCAAGGTGATCGCCGTTGGCGCGGGCAAGCGCGACAAGGACGGCAAGATCATCCCGCTCGACGTCAAGGCGGGCGACAAGGTCCTCTTCAGCAAGTACTCGGGCTCCGAGATCAAGATTGATGGCGACGAGCACCTGATCCTGCGCGAGGACGACCTCCTTGCCGTTCTCGACTGACCCCCGCTTTTTTTCACCTCGCTAAAGGATTCAGAACATGGCCGCCAAAGAGATCATTTTTTCGACCAGCGCTCGTAACGAGATTGCCAAGGGACTCAACCTCCTCGCCAACGCGGTGAAGGTGACCCTCGGACCGCGTGGTCGTAACGTAGTCATCGAGAAGTCGTGGGGCGCTCCCACGGTGACCAAGGACGGCGTCACCGTCGCCAAGGAAGTCGAGATCGAGAACAAGTTCCAGAACATGGGCGCGCAGATGGTCAAGGAAGTCGCTTCCAAGACCTCGGACGTCGCCGGTGACGGAACGACGACCGCGACCGTGCTCGCGCAGGCGATCTACAACGAGGGCGCGAAGCTCGTTGCCGCCGGCCTGAACCCGATGGACCTCAAGCGCGGCATCGACGCCGCGGTTGCGTCGGTCGTCGAGCAGATCAAGGCGATGGCGACCCCGACCAAGGGCAAGGACGACATCGCGCAGGTCGGCACGATCAGCGCGAACGGCGATGCCGAGATCGGCAACATGATCGCCGAGGCGATGAAGAAGGTCGGCAAGG
>JACCQV010000608.1 GCA_013813945.1 Deltaproteobacteria bacterium
GTGGCCGAGCCATCGGCTTCGGACAGCACGGTCTCGCGATAGACGACCTGCGGCTTGCCGGCGCGCGCCTGCACGCCGTACTCGCGCTTCATGCGGTCGACGATGATCTCGAGGTGGAGCTCGCCCATGCCGCGGATCAGCGTCTGGCCGGTATCGGCGTCCTCGTTGAACCGGAACGTCGGATCCTCGTCGGCCATCTTCGCGAGCGCGAAGTCGAGGCGCTCCTTGGCGGACTGGTTCTCGGCCTCGATCGCCTGCGAGATCACGGGCTCGTAGGTGTCGATGCGCTCGAGCAGGATCGGGGACTTCGGATCGCACAGCGTGTCGCCCGTCGTTGCGTCCTTGAGGCCCGCGACCGCGACGATCTCGCCGGCGACCGCCTTGTCGAGCCGCTCGCGCTTGTTCGCGTGCAGCTGGAACAGCCGGGCGATCTTTTCCTTCTTGTTCGTGCGGACGTTGAGCACCTCGTGCCCCGCCTCGATCGAGCCGGAGAACACGCGCATGAAGACGACCTTGCGGCCCTCGTCCATCGCGATCTTGAACGCGAGCGCCGCGAACGGCTCGTTGTTCTTCGGCGCGCGCGTCACGCGTTCGGTAGTGTTGCGCGGATCGACACCGGAGACCGGCGGGACATCCGCCGGGGATGGCAGGTACGCGATCACCGCGTCGAGCAGGCCGTGGATGCCCTTGTTGCGGAGGGCGGTGCCGCCGAGCACCGGGACCATCTTCACCGCGATCGTCGCCTTGCGGATCGCGGCGTCGAGCATCGCGATCGTGATCTCCTGGCCTTCGAGGTACGGGACCGCGATCGCGTCATCGAGGTCGGCGAGCGACTGGATCATCTGATCGCGAGCGTCCGCGGCGCTTGCCTGGAGGTCGCCCGGGATCTCGACGATCTCCGGCACGTCCGTGACGTCGCCGGTGAACATGTACGCCTTCATGCGCACGAGATCGATCGCACCCGAGAACGCGTCCTCGGTGCCGATCGGCAGCTGGATCGGAACCGCGTTCGCGCCGAGCCGCTCCTTGATGTCGGCGACGGCGCCCTGGAACGATGCGCCGATTCGATCGAGCTTGTTGATGAACGCGAGCCGCGGAACCTTGAACTTGTCGGCCTGGTGCCAGACGGTCTCCGACTGGGGCTGAACGCCGGCGACGCCACAGAACACGACGACGGCTCCGTCGAGGACGCGCAGGCTGCGCTCGACCTCGATCGTGAAGTCGACGTGGCCCGGCGTGTCGATCAGGTGGATCTCGTGCTTCTTCCACTCGAAGGTGGTCGCGGCGGCGGTGATCGTGATGCCGCGCTCGCGCTCCTGATCCATCCAGTCCATCTCGGTCTCACCGTCGTGGACCTCGCCGACCTTGTGGATCTTGCCGGAGTGGAAGAGGAAGCGTTCCGAGACGGTGGTCTTGCCCGCGTCGATGTGCGCGACCACACCGAGGTTCCTGACCATGTCGATCTTCGCCATGAGGCCGTTCGTATAGCGCAGAACGGCCAGATCGGGGGGCGTTGGGTTAGGCTATGGAATGCGTGCGGCTTTCGCCGGTGTCCTGATCGGGCTCCTCGTCAGTGGGGTCGCCCTGGCCGAGCCGGATCTCGCGCGCGCCAAGGAACTCTACGTCGGCGCCGAGAAGGCGATGGCAGAGGGGCGCTACGCCGACGCGATCCGTGACTACGACGCGACCTTCGACATCACGCGTGACCCGGTCCTCTACTACAAGATGGGTGCCGCCTACGAGAAGGCCGGTCAGTGCGACGTCGCGCTCATCTACCTCGGCCGCTACGTCAAGGAAGCGCGGCCCACGGACCGCTACCTCGAGCTCACGAAGGAGCGCGTCCGCGCGTGTGGCGGCGACGATCGCATCGTCGTGGTGCCCGCGCCGGTCAAGCCGGTGCCCCCGCCTGCTCCCGCCGAGCCAATGGCACCCTCCCCGGTCGAGCCCGCGCCGGTGACTCCGGTCGCCGCGACACCGGTCGCCGCGGCCGCGGGCACGAAGCCGGTCACGATGAGCGGCCGCGATCGTGGCGCGTGGCTCCTCGTCGCCAGCTCGGTCGGCTTCGTGACGATCGGCGCGGTGCTCGGGTATTCGGCGAACTCTGCCGAGAGCGACATCACGGACCTCTACCAGGGCTTCACCGGCAACCCGTCGAGCTTCGATGACAAGACGCGAGCGACCTACGACGACCTGGTCGCCGAGGGCGAGCGCTACGAGACGATGTCGTGGATCTCTTTCGGCCTCGCGGGAGCGACCGCAATTGGCGCGATCATCATGTTCAAGACAGGCGACCGCGAGCGCCCTGTGACGGTGACGCCGACCGCATCGCCGAGTAGCGGCGGCGTGCGCGCGACGCTGCGCTGGTGAGCTAGCTCACGCGGACGGTCGGCTCGTCGCGTCGTCGAACGCCGGCGGGACCTTGAGATCGGCCAGCTCGCTCTCGACCCAGCGCGCGATGTCCTTGTCGCTCGTATTCAGGTTGTGGCGCTTCATCACCTGTTCGATCAACGCCTCGAAGGCGGCGCAGTCGGCGGGGCGGCGCTCGCGATCGAATGCCATCGCGGTCAGCAGGATTCCGTCGAGCTCCGGTGGCAGCGCCGGGCGGAGACTCGAGGGCGGTGGCAGGTGCGGCCAGTTGTCGACGCCGAGGTGCGCGAGCGCCGCGAGGTCGAGATTGACGCCGTGACCGGTGACGACCTCGAAGGCGACGGCGGCGACCGAGTAGACATCCGCGCGGACATCGACCGCATTCCCGACGCGCTGCTCGGGCGCCATCATCGATGGCGTTCCCTTGGTCTCGCCCGCCATCGTGTTGTGGGCCTGCGACGCAGCCTTCGCGATGCCGAAGTCGACGACCTTCACGCCACCCTGCTTCGAGACCAGAACGTTCGCGCTCTTCACGTCGCGGTGGATGATGCCGAGCGGCGTGCCGTCGGGCGCGGTCGCCTTGTGCGCGGCGTGCAGGCCATCGCAGATCCGGCACAGGATCCCGAGCGCGACATTGAGCGGCACCGGGCGCTGCGCCATCCGCGCCGACGCGAGGAGGCGCTCGAGATCGACGCCGTCGACGTAGTCCATCACGATGACGTAGTCGTTGCCGATCTTGCCGAGGTCCTGGATCGCGACGACGTTCGGATGGCTCACGCGCGCTGCGAGGCGGGCCTCGTCGAGGAAGTGATCGACCGCGCGCGGGTTACGCGCGAGGTGGCTGTGCATGACCTTGATCGCGACGAGCTTCTCGAAGCCCGCCTCGCCACGCGCCTGCGCGAGGTAGACATCGGCCATGCCGCCCGAGCCGAGCCGGCGCACGATCTCCCAGCGCCCGACGAGCGCGCCCGGACCGAGGTTCGCGGGATTGATCGACGCGCTGGTGCTCGGATCGACAAACGAGGGAGTGCCAGCTGCCACCGGCTGCTGGGTGAGCCGGGGATCGCCGACCGATGACTGGTGCGGTGCGCCCATCCCGCGGTGCGTGCCACCGGCGGTCACCTTGTCCTTGCCGCCCATCGATCCGATCAATCCGATCACGAAGAGGATCAGCCCGAGTCCCGCGATCCCGGCTCCGGCGCCTACGACGGGGACCGACATGCCTCCCGACTTCGCTGGCACGGCGGCGACGAGCTGCGCGCCAGGCTGCGACGGGATCGTCTGGGGCATCCACTCGCCGGAGCCGTCGGCGGGTGGCGTCCCGAACACGCGCTGCTTGTCTCCGACCTCGATGCGCCCCGACAGCCCGGCCGCGACGAGCCGCTCGAAGGCGGGCTTGAGATCGAGCGGTCGCGTCACGGTGACGAAGCCCGTGACCTGCTCGGCGAGCCCCGCATCGGATGGGATGACCTCGGCGGTCTGGGTGACGAGCAGCTGGTCCTCGACGAGCTCGGCGAACGCGCCGGTCTTGCCGCTCTGCGACGAGCGCATGCCGTTGGCCGGCAGCACGGCGAGCGAGACCGGGGCGCCCCCGGTTTTCGGGATCTGGCCAAGCTCGATCACCTCGCCGGGATCCGGCTTGAACGCGATCTCCTTGCCCACCATGTCGGTCGCGGTCGGCGCATCCGTGCCGACCGCGGCGCGCACCGTGCTGACCTCGGCGAGCGTCTTGGCCTTCTGCTCGACCGATGCGCGCGCAGCCTTGATGTCTCCGTCGAGGCTCGATGCCGCCGTGGCCATCGCGGTCGTGCGCTCGCGGGTCATGCCGCCACCCCCCGTGCGCGTGACGCCGTAGCCGAGTGCACCACCGCCAGCGACGATCAGCGCGACGCCGGCGATCAGGGCGCCTCTACCCACGCTTCCCACCGAACTTGTCGGGCGCCGGGCCCGCCGGCGCATCGCCGGTGACGCCGACCGTGACGGCATTGTTGCCGACCTTGATCGTGATGTCCTGCGTGATCGGCGCCTTGCTCTTCTCGCTCCACGCGCGGA
>JACCQV010000035.1 GCA_013813945.1 Deltaproteobacteria bacterium
GAGCTGAACGTTGCGCTCGCTCTCGGGACAGGACGGTTCCGCGTGAACCTGTTCCGTCAACGCGGCGAGGTCGGCATGGTGGTTCGCCTGGTCCGCACCAAGATCAAGTCGCTCGCGGATCTCGGTCACCCACCGATCCTCGAACAGGTCATGAGCAGCATGCGTGGCCTGGTGCTCGTCGTCGGTGGAACCGGCAGCGGCAAGTCGACAACGCTCGCGGCGATGATCGATCACCGGAATCGAAACGCGACCGGTCATATCATCACGGTCGAGGACCCCGTCGAGTTCGTTCATCAACACCAGCGTTGCATCATCACCCAGCGCGAGGTCGGCCTCGACACGCACTCGTACAAGGACGCGCTCAAGAACGCACTCCGGCAGGCGCCCGACGTCATCCTGATCGGCGAGATCCGAGATGCGCAGACGATGGAGGCGGCGATCGAGTTCGCCGAGACGGGCCACCTTTGCGTTTCGACCCTCCACGCCAACAACGCGAACCAGGCCATCGAACGCGTCCTCAACTTCTTTCCGCCCGCGCGCCAGCATGAAATCCGGCTGCAGCTGTCGCTCAATCTGCGTGCGATCGTGTCGCAACGACTCGTGCCTGCGGTCGATGGTGGTCGCGCCTGCGCACTCGAGATCCTGCTCGACACTCCACGGATCAAGGATCTCGTGAAGAAGGGGGAGATCGAGACGATCAAGGAGGCCATGGAACAGGGTATCGACGAGGGATGCCGCACCTTCGACAGTGCGTTGTTCGAGCTGGTCAAGAGCGGGCGCATCAATGACGTCGATGCGATCAAGGGCGCGGATAGCCCCAACAACCTGCGCCTGATGATCGAACGTCTTCGTCATACGGGCACGGGCCCTGCTGCGGCCGACGGCGGCCTGCGGCTCGTTCCGTCTGGCAAGTTGCACGCCGTCAAGCGCTGATTGCGTGCGCCGGCTGGCGCGTTCCTCGCCCGGTGAGAGATGGCGTTGCGGGCTGCTGCGTGCGACGCTACGGTCGCGGTGAAAGTGATGTTGGTCGAGGATGATGCGGACGTCAGCCGCGCCGTCCTACGCGTCCTGTCCGCTGACGGGATCGGTGTCGAAGTCACCGAAGATCCCATGGTCGTGCTCTCGCACCTCGAGAAGGGCACGGCAGACTGGGATGTTGTCCTGCTCGATGTCGGGCTCGGGCTGCCCAACATGAACGGGATCGACGTGCTGCATCGATTCCGAGAAGCCGGATCGTTCGCTTCGGTCGTGATGCTGACCGGCGACAACACTGCCGCGACGGCGCTCACATGCATGCGTGGTGGTGCGTTCCACTACCTCACCAAGCCCGTCGAGTCCTTCGAGCTGCGATCCCTGATCGCATCGGCGGCGCGGTATTCGACACTTCGCCGCGAGCTGGCGAGCGCACGCCAGACTCTCTCCGAGTCGACCGGATCGCTGCTCGTCGGCACATCGCCGGCGATCCGCCAGCTCCGTGCAACCATCAGCCGACTCGCGGATCGGGACGTACCTGTCCTGATTCAAGGGGAGAGCGGCACCGGCAAGGAGCTGGTTGCCCGGGGGCTCCACGGCGGTGGCGCGCGATCCGGACGCTTCGTCGCTGTCAACTGTGGTGCGATTCCGGAGTCGTTGATCGATAGCGAGCTGTTCGGCCATATGCGCGGCGCATTCACTGGCGCATCGACCGATCGCGCGGGCGTGTTCGTCGAAGCCGACGGGGGTACGCTGTTGCTCGACGAGATCGGTGACATGCCGATGCCGGTGCAAGCGCGCCTGCTACGCGTGTTGCAAGAGGGTGAAATTCGGGCGGTCGGAAGCAGCACGACACGCAAGGTCGATGTCCGGGTGATCGCCGCGAGTCATGTGGATCTTGCCCGAGCGGTCGAGCAGCGGCTGTTCCGAGAAGACCTCTACTACCGGCTCAATGTCGTCAAGGTCGATGTGCCCCCACTGCGGGAACGGCTCGATGACATTCCTTTGCTCGCCGCACACCTGATCCGGAAGCATGGGGGAGTCACACCGCCAAGCTTGGCACCCGAAGCGCTCCAGCTGCTGATCGAACACCGATGGCCGGGCAACGTGCGCGAGCTGGAGAATGCGCTCCTCCATGCCATTGCGCTGTGCCAGGGCAACGTGATCGGTGTCGATGCACTCCCCTTGCAGATCGGCGATCGGGCACGGCGGCCCGCTGCGACGTTCGAGATCGACGAGGTCACGTTCGCCGAGGCGAAGCGCCGCGCGAACCTGGTGCTGGAGCGGGGGTATCTCCTGCACGTGATTCAGAAGGCGAAGGGCTCGGTATCCGAGGCTGCACGGCTGGCGGGGCTCGACCGCACGAATTTTCGCCGGTTGCTGAAGCGCAACGGGATCGATTCGACAAGCTTCAAGTGAGGCGAAACCCGAGCCTACTGACCGTTTGCTTGCTGCAAATAGGCGAGGACGCGCGGCTTGATCGCCCGCATCGCCTTCGCACGATGAGAGAGGTCACCTTTCGTGCCGACGCCGAGCTCGGCGAACGTCTGACCGAGCTCCGGAACCAAGAATAGCGGGTCGTAGCCGAAGCCGCCGGTGCCGCGCGGCGCATCGAGCAGGATGCCCTCGCACACGCCGTCAGCAGTGAGGTTCTCGGTGCCGAGCGGACCCATGACATCCGCGAACGCGAGCACGGCGCGAAACCGCGCGGTGCGCTTGTCGGCCGGGACGTTGGCGAGCGCGGCGAGCAGCTTGGTGTTGTTCGCCGCATCGCCCGCACCTTCGCCGGCGTAACGAGCGCTGTACACGCCGGGTGCACCGCCAAGTGCGTCGACCTCGAGACCACTGTCATCAGCGAGCGCCGGCAGGTTCGTCGCGCGCGAGACTTCACGGGCCTTCTTGATCGCGTTGCCCACGAACGTGTCGGCATCCTCGATGACGTCAGGAATCTCGACGCCGAGGCGCTGCGCAGCTTCGTCGACGCTGAGCACGTCGACGCCCGGCAACAGCTGGCGGAGCTCGACGAGCTTGCCCTTGTTGCGAGTCGCGAACACGAGCGGACGCGTCATCCGATGACCCGGCGCTGCGCGAGCGCGAGCTGCTTGATGCCAACCGCGGCAAGATCGAGCATCGCATCGAGTTGCTTGCGATCGAAGGTTCCCCGCTCGGCAGTGCCCTGCACCTCGATCAGTGCGCCGTCCTCTCCGCCAACCACGTTCATGTCGACGTCCGCCTTGGAGTCCTCGAGGAACGGTAAGTCGAGGACGACCATGCCGCCGACCACGCCGACCGAGACCGCGGCCACCGGCGGCATCAGCGCCGAGCGATCCTTGAGCTTGCCGGTCTCGACGAGCCTGGCGATCGCGAGAGCAAGCGCGACCCACGCGCCGGTGATCGAGGCGACGCGCGTGCCGCCGTCGGCGCACAGGACGTCGCAGTCGACGTTGATCGTCCGCTCGCCGAGCGCAGTGAGATCGACCGCCGCGCGTAGCGATCGACCGATCAGCCGCTGGATCTCCTTGCCACGGCCTCCGGGATCGCGGCTGGTTCGCGTGTGCGTCGAGCGCGGCAGCATCGCGTACTCGGCCGTCAACCAGCCCTTGCCCTTGCCGGCCATCCACGCCGGGACCTTCTCCTCGACGCTCGCGGCGCACAGCACCCAGGTATCACCGAGCTTGATCAGCGCGGAACCCTCCGCGTGCTTCTGGTAGTGCGGGATGATCTCGAGGGGGCGGAGTTGATCGGGACGACGGCCATCGGCGCGCATGATGGCGGGCAGGCTACCACCATGGGGCGCTGTCATCCGCTAGGGTCGAATCATGTCGCGCGTACGTTCGATGTCGACGCCGGTGCCCTGGGATCTCCTGTCCTCGGCGTATGCCGACGAGGTCGTACCGCTGCTCGAGCGCTACGCGACCGATGCGCTTCGCCTCGCGGCACCGGTGACGGGCGCACGAATCGTCGATGTGGCATGTGGGCCGGGAACGCTCGCGATCCTGGCAGCGCAGCAGGGGCACCTCGTCGATGCGATCGACTTCTCGGCCGGGATGATCGAGCGGTTCGAGGCGCGCCGGCTCACTCTCGGCCTCGACAACGTGACCGCACAGGTCGGTGACGGCCAGGCGCTGCCGTTTCGCGACGCTACCTACGGCGCCGGGTTCTCGATGTTCGGTCTGATGTTCTTCGCCGATCGTGCGAAGGGCTTCTCCGAGCTGCGCCGGGTGCTCCTGCCCGGTGCGCGGGCGGTGGTGTCGAGCTGGCAGCGCATCGACGACCATCCAGTGCTCGCTGCGGTGCTTGCTTCCGTTTGGGCGACCGCCGCAATCGATCCGGATGACCTTCCGTTGTCCACGCCCGAGCAATGCCGCGAGGAGATGTCCGCATCGTTCGCGGATGTCGAGGTCATCGAGATCTCGCACACCGAGCGCTACGAGACGGCGGCCGCGGCATGGGCCTCGCTCGAGCGCACGCTGCCGCCGCTGGTGCTGATGCGACGGGAGCTCGGCGACGAGAAGTGGGCGAAGGTCTCTGTCGTGGCGAGCGAGACGATGACCCGGACCCTGGGCGACGGCCCGCCCGAGCTCGTGATGTCGGCGTGGCTCACGGTCGGCGTCGCGCGCTGATCACGTGTCGGCGCCCTGGCCACGACACGTCGCGCCAGGTCCACGAGAGCTCCCTGAATACCGGTCGCGCTCGCAAAAACCACGCAACGGCTCGGCTCCCATCGCGTCAAGGGAACGCGATGAAGAACCCTGTCCATGCCCGGCTGCTCTCCCCGGGCTCGCTACCGACCCCTCCATCCGTTCGTCGG
>JACCQV010000050.1 GCA_013813945.1 Deltaproteobacteria bacterium
GGGCCTTCTCGCGGGCCTCGATCCAGGACCGCGCGCGCTCCGCGAGCTTCGCGCCGCTGCGCTCGATCTCGACATACCCGAGACCGCGTGAGAGCCCGGTGCGTGCCTTCTCGCCCCAGAAGCCCTCGCAGCACATGAACCCGGCTGTTTCGTAGCCGCCGGCGCGGAGGCGCTCCGCCACCATCACGTGCCGCGGATCGATCCGCAGCGCCCATCCGATCACGCGCCCGCGCACACGGTTCGGCTGGATGCCTGTCATCATCGCGGGGATCGAGCGGCGCGTGACGTTGCTCGGCGAGAAGGCCCAGTCGAACACCGCCCCGCGCTCTGCGAGCTTCTTGAAGAACGGCATCTCGGCGGGACCGCCGTACGGGGGTGTGCGATCCGCGCGCACGGTGTCGATCGTGATGAGGATCAGATCCGGGTGCCGCTCGCCCGCCGTGGCGACGGGGCGAAATGCATCGAGCGAGACGCGGTCACGGATCGCGTCGAGATTGAACGCCGCATCGATCAACAGCCCGGCGACCGGCATCTCGCCCCAGACCGCGAGGGTCACGGTCGGCCGCGTGCGCGATGTGTACACCGCGAGAGTGATGAACAGCGCGGCGAGCGCGGTCAACGTGATCGTGACCCACCGCCGGTCGCGGAGGAACCGGTGGGTCGCCAGCGCCGCAACGAGGCCGACCAGCGGACCCCGTCCGGGTGAGATGTCGAGGTGACCGAGCTGGGGATTGACCCACGACCAGATGATCGCGAGCGTGACGATTGCGAGCGCGGCAACGGCGAGGATCACCCGTGCTGGACGAAGTAGGGTGCGGTGACCACGCGCGCGCCAGCGGCGATCGATCGCCGCTGCGAGCCGCGCGAACCCGAGCGCGGCGGGGCGCGAGCATGCGATCACGATCAGCGCGGTAGCGACGCTGAACACCGGTTGCACGAACCCGACGATCATCGGGCGGAACTCGCTCGACCTCGCCAGCAGGTGAGTGCTGCCAAACGTGGCGAACCCGAGGACGATGGTGCCGGCCCACAGCGCGAGCAGCCAGCCGGCGAGCATCGGCGCCCCGCGGTCCGGATCGACGAGGTCCGTCGCGAGCTGGGCCGGGCGCCACCCGAGCCATACCGCGCGGAGCACGAGCGACAGCACGAAGATCGCCGGCAACGTGAACAGCACGATGTAGCCGACGCCTGCACCCATCTCGTAAAGGGTATCCATCGCGATCGACTCGACGAGTCCCGCTGCGATGGCAGCAGCGCATGCCGCGGGCCAGCTCGCGACGCACCACCGCGCGAGCGCAAGCAGGCGGCCGCCCGGGCGAGACTGCATCTGGAACAGATCCTAGTCGAGCCGCGTGTTCCCGACCAGTCGGCGCTATGCTCGCGCAGTGCGTCTGCTGGCGATGGTCCTGATCGCGCTGAGCAGCGCTGCGGTCGCGCAGGCGAGCCCCGTGGAGGGCCTCGTGTTTGCCGATACGAACGGGGATGGGTTGCCGTCGCGCGGGGAGAGCCCGGTCGCCGGGGCCGTCGTGGCCTTCGAGACCTCGCAGTTCGTCGTCACGTCCGCGACGGGGACCTTTGCCCTGGATCTCCCTGCCAGGGCGACTGGCATCGCCTGGGTCCGCGTCCCTGACGGGTACGTCCCCGGACCCGTCTGGACCCGGGTCGACGGCAAGGATCGCCTCGACATCGGACTGCGCCCACTACCGGCACAGGTCAGAGGTCCTCTCACGTTCATCGTGACGGCGGACACCCACGTTGCCGGGTGGCAGCCGTTCTACGCCGACCTCGAGGGCGTCGTTGCCGACGCTACCGCCATCGAGCCAGCGCCGGCGTTCTTCACGATCCTCGGTGACATCACGCAGGGCAACCAGCCAGCCGAGTTCGATCTCGTCGACGCCGCGCTGCGAAGCCTCACCGTCCCGTACATCCCGGTCCCTGGAAATCACGACTGGTACGACGGCGGCGCGACGTGGCGCGCCCGCTACGGACCCGACAACTACAGCTTCGATATCGGCCGCGTGCATTTTGTCGTCTGGAACATGGCGATGAGCGAGCACGACATCGCTCGTTATCTCGGCGCGGAGCTGAAGCTGGTCGATGCCGGGATGACCGTCGTCGCGCTGACCCACGCGCCGCCCTCCCCGAAGGTGATCACCGTGCTCGACCAGCTCGGCGTCGATTACTTGATGACCGGGCACACACACTCGAACCGGATGGTCGATCACGGCGGGCTGATCGAGGTCACCACCGAGCCCTTGATGATGGGCGGGCTGGATTACACCCCGGCCGGGTATCGCGTTGTCACGATCGAAGGTGGCGCACTGGGCTCGTATCACCGGACCGTGATCGACCAGCCGCACCTCGAGGTCGTCGCACCGGCGCGCGGTCAATGTGCGGCGCTCGCGGGTGGCGAGCTTCTCGTTGCCGCGGAGCTCGACGGCGGTTCCGCCCAGGTGACGGCCCATCTCGATTGCGGCTCGGAGCTGACGTTGCGCTACGTGGGCGGCTGGACCTGGCGCGCGGAGCTGCCCGGGCTGACGGCCGGTGCGCACACGATCGTCGTCGACGCGCGGAGTCCATCGGG
>JACCQV010000061.1 GCA_013813945.1 Deltaproteobacteria bacterium
TCGTTCCATCCGTCGCCACGCGCACCTTGATCATGGCGCCGAGCATACGACAGGGCTCTGATATGCCGGTGTAGAACTGGTGTAGAACGGAAGAAATGCGAGATCGAACCGCGGTGGATTAGGAGCGCTTCGGCGGCCACGGAACGAACTTCGACACGCGCTTCTGATACGCGCGATAGGCATCGCCGCGCGAGCGGATCGACTGCATCTCCGTCGGTGGAATGCCCGTGACGAACAAGATGCTCGTCAGCAGCAACGCTTGCGGCGCTAGCGCGATCAGCCCCCACGCTCCGAACGCCAGCCCATACACCGCATACCCCAGCCACACGCACCACTCGAAGAAGTAGTTCGGATGCCGCGAGAACCCCCACAATCCAACGTCACACACCTGACCGGCGTGCGCCGGATCTCGCTTGAAGCGCGCGAGCTGCGCATCCGAAATGCTCTCGCCCAGGATCCCGACGATCGCGATCGCACCGCCCAGTGCTCGCAACCACGCGCTTCCGTCGCGCGGCTCCGCGATGAACGGCACCACGAACGCGCTCGCGAGCAGGCCCGTCAGTGCCGCCTGCGCCTGGAAGAACACGAAGAAGCGTCGTCCTTCGTTCGGTGCCCAGCGTGCACGGAGGTCGACGTAGCGACCTTCCTCGGGGCTGCGCGCCGCACCTCGCGAGATCAAGTACCCGCCGAGCCGCAGGCTCCATGCGACCACGATCGCCGCGATCACGCCCCAGCCGCACACGCACGATGTCGCGCGCCACGCGAACAGCGCGATCACGAGCGCGAACGACAGTGCCCAGCCGACGTCGACGATCGCCGCGTTCTTGGTGCGCTGCTGGACCATCCACAGCACGAGCTGCAGCACCGCCGCGAGGGCCCACGCCTCCGCGATTCGAACGAGAACGGCCGCCGTCATCGCGTCTTGGCGAGGATGACGACAAACGATCGATCGCCGCGCTTCCACACCTGGACCCAGTCACCGGCGGTCTCGACCAGCGAGTACCAGGGCTGCTTCCGCGAGACGGAGTCGGCGGCGGCGAGCTCGGGCACGATCAGATCGATCTCGACGTACCGATCCTTGGACACCTTGTCGACGGCAGCGGCATAGCTCCACTCGGCGATCGCCTTGTCGGGGAACCGATCGTTGTGCAGCGCGCCGCCGTAGACCGCGATCCACGGGCGGTGCGCCGGATCCTTGTCGCGATGAACGACGGCGCTGATCGCGATCCGCTTGAGCTCGCGGGTCGTCAGCGTCAGCATCGCGAGCGCGTCGACCTCGCCATTGGGGACCAGCGTCTTGTAGTCCGCGCACGATAGCTTCATCGCGTGGGGCTGGACCTTGGCCGCCTTCGCTGCCTCGGCGAGCAGCGCGATCTCGGACTTGGTCGCCTCGGGTCGTTTGACCTCGGTCTCCATCTTCTGCGTCGCCGCGACCGCGGTCTTGCCGCAGTTCGGATCGACGATCCAGGTCTCGACGATCAGGTCCGAGAGCCTGTCACCGATGGAGGGCAGGGCGGCGGTGAACACCGCGAGTGCGGAACGCACGGCCGCACGGTCGACACGGTTGTGGAGCTCGCCGAGACCGATCACCCGCGCATCCGCGGGGATGATCTCGACGAGGACTCCCGCCAGATCGGCATACATCCCGGGCGGGGGCACCGCCCTGGCGTCCGCGATTGCGGCATCACCGGGCACTCCCACGACGGGAGCTGGACGCTCGGTGCGGACCGTCGGCTCCGTCGGCTCCGTTGCGCTCGGAGTGCCGCACGCGAACGAGATCAGCCCGGCGACCACCCCCAGTGCGACGGATCGATACCGCACGGTGTCACGGTACACCGGATCGATCCTGAGTGTATGGTCCCTCCATGGGACCGAGCTCGACCGAGCTGCGCACCATCCCGCTATTTCAGGGCTTCGGCGACGAAGAGCTGGCACAGCTGGGAAGGTTGTTCACGCGCGTCACCGTCGACGCGACCAAGCCACTGTTCGACGTCGGAGAGCAGGCGACCGAGCTGTACCTGCTCACCGCGGGGGAGGTGGTGCTCGATCGCCCCGATGACGACGTGTTCCGGCTCTATCCGCCGGCACTCATCGGGGAGCTCGGGGCGTTGACCGGATTGCCCCGTTCGACGCGTGCGAATGTCGCGGCCGGGTCGACGGTCTGGGGCCTCCGCGCGAAGGTCGTGCAGGACTACTTCGCGAGCCACCAGGAGCTCGGAGTCCGGTTTCTCGTCAATCTGCTGACGGTCGTCGCCGACAAGGTCCATCGCGATCAGGGCCGGATGGGCGACATGCGCCAGAACCTCATGCGGACGCAGAAGGAGCTCAAGCGCCTCCGCGAGCTCGTCCTCGAGAGCGACGAGACCCCGCTGTCAGCGCCGGTCCACGACACGCTGGACAAGCTGATCACGCACAACCGTCGTGTGAACTACCGCGTCGAGCCGCCCGCGTCGCTACCGCTCTCGCTTCGCCTCGAAGGTGGGACGGTCGCGGTCACCGACATCTCGCGCACGCACGTCTCTGCCGCACTGACCACGCCGGCGCCCGCTGCGGGGACGTGGCTCTCCGGCGTCCTCCACCTCGCGGACACCGAGATCCCGATCTCGGGCAAGGTCCATCGCGCACACGGCACCAAGATCACGATCGAGCTCGACCTGTTGATCGACGAGTACGCGGCGACGCTCGAGGGCTACCTCACCCGCGCGCAGCTGCTCGACGTTCTCGTCTGAGCGCCGACTCCGAAACGAAAAGAGCCGGTCGCGTGACCGGCTCTTTGACGTTCGAAAGAGCGTCAGCTCAGCGAGACGAGACCTTGTCGGCCTTCTTCTCGGTGGTCTTCTCGGCCGGCTTCGCCGTGGCGTCCTTGGCCGGAGCTTCCTTGGCCTTGTCGGCCTTCGGGGCCTCCTTCTTGGTCTTGTCAGCCGTCTTGGGCGTGGCGGCCTCGGCCTTGTCCGCGTGGTCGCAGGCGAAGACAGGGGTGGCGAGCAGGGCAACGGACGCAAACGCTAGGGCGAGCTTCTTCATCGGGATAACGCTCCTTGTGGTGGGGTGAGGATGAACCAAGGCAGTACGAGCGGCAAGCGACTTCGGACCACTGTCGCACCCGGCCGCACGGGCAGGTTCGCGTGGAACTACGCGAGTTATCTGCGAGATCCAGTGCACCTATCACTTCGTCCAGGCGAGCGATCTGGATGCACCAGGAACGATTTTTCAGCGACGGCGGCGCGCCCGCTCGCTGGCGAGGTAGTCGTAGATCATCTTCTGGTCGTTCGTCTGACCGCGGAGGTCGTACTCGGCCTTGAACGCGCCCGGGTTGGCGTTCGCCCACTCGCTGATCGGATCGAGCTGGCGCAAGCCGCCACTCGACGTACACGCCGCAGCGGTGGTCGGATACGCGAACCGATCGACCAGCGGGATGTCGATCGGCGGCTCCCAGTCACCTGCTGCCATCCGATCCATGTCGAGGCAGTCGGTGATGTCGTTCGCCGCATCCATGCGCGGGTTCAGGGTCTCCAGCCCGAACTGGTTCTGCAGGTGCTTGAGCGCCGAGGTGTGGTCGTACGTGACGGAGCTGACGTAGCTCTTCTTTGCGTACGGGCCGATCACCAGGGTCGGAACCCGGAAGCCCATCTGCTCGAAGCCGGGGATGCCGAACTTCGCGTTCGTGTCATCAGTCGTGGTCGGAGGGGGGACGTGATCGTAGAAGCCACCGTTCTCGTCGTACGTGATGACGAGGGTGCACTTCTTCCACTGCGGCGAGGTCGCGAGGGCGGTGTAGATCGACGCGATCAGCTCCTGCGCGAGGATCGGGTGGACGGGCGGGTGATCGTCGTTCTCGCCGAACGTCGGATCGATGTAGACGACCGACGGCAGCTTGCCGGCGGCGGCGTCCTTGAAGAACTGACCACCCCGCTCGAGCGCATCGCCGAACCGCCGGACCTTGCCGGTGCCGTCGTTGGGACCGAGGTCGAGCTTGTACGGCCCCGCGTTCGAGAGCACCGAGACGACGGCCAGGTTCCCGTAGTAGTAGGCCCAGTCGATGCCCTTGTCGTCGAGCCGATTGTAGATCGTCGGGATCGGAACGCCGGCCGAGAACCCGGAGAGGACCTCGTTGTTGACCTTGATCCCGAACGACGAGGCGGCGTGCCAGTACGCGCGATTGGGAAGGGTCGGGCCCATCACCGAGCAGAACCAGCGATCGCAGGTCGTGTACGCGTCGGCGAGGGCCCAGGTGACCGGCATCTGCGCGCGGGTCATGTACTGCATCGCCTCGATCGAGCCCGCGTGCTCGGCCTGGTGCTCGGTCAGGAAGCCATCCATCGCGCCGTTGTTGAACTGGCGGTGCGATGCTTCCCAACCGTGTGGCGGATCGAGCACGCACTGCGCTTCGAGGGTGGCCGGTGTGTACGGCGCGACGAGCGCGCCGGTCATGTCGGGATTCCGCAGCGCTGCGGTCAAGCCGTCGCCGGGCAGCCCTTCGAGGAGCTTGCGTGCGCCGAGCGCGTGGTCGTAGCTCCGGTTCTCGAGCATCACGTAGACGATCGTCGGGTTGACGTCGTCTTCGCTGTCGCACGCGGGGAGGAACTTGGCGAGGCTCGCCGCTCCGGCCAGCCCACCGATCGTCTTCAGCGCATCGCGCCGCTTCATCGTCATAGCCGCGGAGAATACCCAGTTCCTGGGGCGGATCTCTATGACGAACGCTACAGCAGGCTCGCGACCCAGCCCACGCCCACCCAGAAACCCGCAGCTGTCCCGAGGCCAGAGGCGACGGCGATCAACAGGATCCGGGTCACCGGGTTACGCCAGAATCCACGCAGGCTCTGGATATCCTCGGGGAGCCGCTCGCAGTCGGCAACACTTGGCTTTCGGCGCCAGGCTTCGACGATCCCGACCACCATCCCCGTGCCGAGCAGCGGATGGATCGCCGCGATCGGCGCGACCACGAGCGCGGTGAGCACCGACAGGATCGAGCCGCCGGCGAGCAGCGTGAGCCCCGCGGCACCGATCGATGTCGGCAGGATCCACGCGAGCATCATCTCGGAGAAGCTGGTGTTGTCGCTCCACTTCCAGCCGTAGATCAGCGCCGCGACAAACAGCAGCGGCACGAGCCACTTCAGTGCCGTCCAGAACAGCGACGGCGGCGGGATCTTGTCGAGCGGCGCGCGATCGATCACCTGGCCGATCTGCGGCAGCATTCCCGGCACGTGCGCCGCGCCGACGACTGCGACGATGCGCCGCCCCGGTGAATCGGTGAGCTTCGACGCGAGATACGTGTCGCGCTCGTCGATCAGCGGCGCCTTGATCTCGGGCACCGCCTTGCCGAGCTCGGACAGCATCTCGGAGAGCGCCTTGGGTTCCTTGAGACTCTCGATCGCCTTCTCGTCGACGGGCTCGCCCTTGCCGCTGTCCCAGCCGACGAACAGCGAGGTCAGCAGGGTCGATCGCTTCCACAGCCCGAGGTTTCGCCACGTGCGTTTGAGCGTGACGTTGATGTCGCGATCGATCAGCTCGACGGGAATCCCGTTATCGTTGGCTGCGTTCACCGCGGCGAGCAACTCGGCGCCCGGCTTGACGCCGAGGCTCGCGCCGATCTTGCGCTGGTACGACGACAGCGCGAGGTGCGCGAGCAGGTACAGCGTCTTGCCTTCGCGCACGACCTTGAACACGTCGAGCTCGCGGAACGCGCTGTTCTTGGTCAGCGCATCGTGCCGCCCCTTGCACAGCTCCACCGCGACCACGTCGGGCTTGACCTGCGCGATCACCTGACGAACCTCGTCGACCGAGCGCTGCGAGACGTGCGCGGTACCGATGATGAAGTAGTGCGTGTCGCCGCGAACGACCTCGGTCACCGAGGCAGGCAGGCTGACATCATCGTCCACGGGGCTGGCATAGCACGCGGGCGTGGCGAAGTTGCGCTACACCATGCGGATGGCCACCGAGATTCCCGAGCAGACCCGTGTGGAGATCGAAGCGGCAGCGTTCCGCCGGCTGGTTCAGCACTTCCAGGAGAGGACAGACGTTCAGAACCTCGACGTCATGAACCTCGCCGGGTTCTGCCGCAACTGCCTGTCGAAGTGGTACCGAGCGGCGGCGATCGAGCGCGGGGTCGAGCTTTCTGACCCCGATGCGCGCGAAGCGATCTACGGCATGCCGTACGACGAGTGGAAGACGAAGTTCCAGAAGTGACCAAGCCGCGTTCCGCGTGCACGTGGCACGTGGCACGTCCACGTCCACGTCCACGGCACGGGCAATGCGCGACGAGCACCTCTCAGTCGGGCACCGTGGTCACTGCGCGCACCGGTGTCCGCCGAGCTCGATGCGGTTGCCGGATCGGGTATGCGGACGAGCAGCTCGCCGTCCTGGGCTCGATGCGGTTGCCGGATCGGGTATGCGGACGAGCAGCTCGCCGTCCTGGGCCCGCGACGGCAGGCCGTTGGAGGTGTGCAGCACGTGAGCTCGATGCGGTTTCCGGATCGTGTACGTGGACGTGCACGTGGCACGTGGCACGTGCACGCAGAACCTGGTCGCTAGTAGACCGAGAGGCCGAACAGCAGATCGGTCGACTTGTCGGCGTGTGCCTGCACGATGCCAGCGCGCGCGGTGAGCGCGAGCCGCGTGTGGATATCGAGCTGAACCATCGCGCCACCCATGTAGGCGGTCGAACCGTTGTTGCCCTCGATCGTCGTCCCGGGGACGTCCTCGAAGCGGTACGCGAGCCCCGCGCCGACGTAGCCTCCGAAGTGCACGGGGCCGAGCACGAGGGGCATCGCGTCGAGCTCGACCATGTACCGCGAGTCGAACAGGGTGCCGCCGAACTGGTTGTCGCGCCACGCGAGCGACACGGTCGCCTGGATCCCGATCTGATTGATCGGGAAGTAGCCGCCCTGGACCACGAACGACGGACCGAAACGGACGTCGCCGGTCGCCGAGCGCGACGAGCCGCTGCCGCCGTACATGCTGTACGTCGCGCCGCGCGTCAGCGGCTTGCGCTCCAGCTCGAGCCACGTGCCCTCGTACGGCTTGATGACCGCCTTGTCGGCCCACGCGGCGGCCTGCGGATCGATCCACGCGAGTGGCAGCACGGTCTGACTGCCATCCTTGCCGATCAGGTGGACCGGGTGCATCGGGTGGAGTGAGACCCAGCCGTCGTACCGCGAGCCTTCGACGCCCGCGATCACGACGAGGGCGAGCGCCGCGATCACGAGGAACGCGACCGCCGCGGCCTTGCCGTCACCACCACCACTGCCGAGCTTCATGCCGCCGATTCCCTTGCCGCCGCCGCCACCGCTTCCGCCGCTGACACTGCCACCGCCACCACCACGGCCCC
>JACCQV010000075.1 GCA_013813945.1 Deltaproteobacteria bacterium
TCCACTGCTGGGGCGATCACGGCCGCGGTCAGCGCGGAACCACGGTCTCGCCGGGACCGGCCCTGGTGATCAGCAACGTCAAGTCGATCGCCCTCGGCGGCGAGCACTCGTGCGCCATCAGCAACGCAGACCTGCTGCACTGCTGGGGAGCGAACAGCCACGGTCAGCTCGGCGACGATTCACAGAGCGATCGCATGACACCGCGGCCGATCGGGACTGCGCGCTGGGCAGCCGTCGCCCTAGGGCTACGGCACACCTGCGGCCTGATGTTGAACGGCTCGCTGTGGTGCTGGGGCGACAACGGCCGCGGCCAGCTCGGTGACGGGACACGCGTCCTCCAGGATATTCCGACCCAGATCGGCAGCGAGACGGAGTGGCGTAGCGTCTCTGCTGGGGGACGCGAGACCTGCGCGATCAAGAACGACAACACGCTGTGGTGCTGGGGCGCGAATGGCAGCGGCCAGCTCGGCGACGGCTTGGCGTGGTCGCCGACGTTCGTGCGAATTGCCCCGTAGATGCCCGCTGTGCGCTCGTTGCCTTCGCAGTGGCTGCGACCATACCTGCGCGATCGACGACGCCAACTCACCTGCCGCAGTCGCGCCGTAATATCGATTCACCGAGGCTGAGCCCCGTGGTACGGCTAGTGCCCCATGGCGACCAAGACGATCACGCACTGGATCGACGGCAAGGCATACGAGAAGGCCGCGGAGCGGCACGGGGACGTGTTCAACCCCGCGACCGGTGAGGTCCAGGCGAAGGTCGCGTTCGCGACGCCGAGCGTGGTCGACGAGGCGGTCGAATCCGCGTGGAGAGCGTCGCAGACCTGGCGCTCGATCTCGCTGGCAAAGCGGACGAAGGTTCTGTTCTCGTTCCGCCAGCTCGTCGACAAGCACCAGCACGAGATGGCGAAGCTGCTCACGCTCGAGCACGGCAAGGTCACCGGCGATGCGCTCGGTGAGGTCAACCGCGGCCTCGAGGTGATCGAGTTCGCGTGTGGCATCGCCGACCTCGCGAAGGGCGAGTACTCGGAGAATGTCTCGACCGAGGTCGACTCCTACTCGATCCGCCAGCCGCTCGGCGTGGTCGCGGGCATCACGCCGTTCAACTTCCCGGCGATGGTCCCGATGTGGATGTACCCGATCGCGATCGCGTGCGGGAACACCTTCATCCTAAAGCCGAGCGAGCGTGATCCGTCGTGCGCAAACTTCACCGCGCAGCTGCTCGCCGAAGCGGGCCTGCCGCCCGGCGTGTTCAACGTCGTCCACGGTGACAAGGTCGCCGTCGATCGGCTCCTCGAGCACCCGAAGATCTCGGCGATCTCGTTCGTCGGTTCGACGCCGATCGCGCAGTACATCTACGAGACCGGCACGCGGCACGGCAAGCGCGTGCAAGCGCTCGGCGGCGCCAAGAACCACATGATCGTGCTGCCCGACGCCGACATGGAGCTCGCGGCCGACGCCGCGGTCAACGCCGGCTACGGCTCGGCAGGCGAGCGTTGCATGGCGATCTCGATCCTCGTCGCCGTCGGCAATGCCGGCGACCGGCTGATCCCGCTGATCAAGGAGCGGATCAGCAAGCTCAAGGTCGGCGACGGATTCGAGGCTGCCTCGGAGATGGGCCCGCTGATCAACAAGGCGCACCGCGACAAGGTCGCGGGCTACGTCGATGCCGGCGTCGCCGAGGGCGCGACACTCGTCTCCGACGGCCGTCAGCTCTCCGTCGCTGGCCGTGCCGGTGGGTTCTTCCTCGGACCGTGCCTGTTCGACCACGTGCAGACGAACATGTCGATCTACAAGGACGAGATCTTCGGGCCGGTGCTCGGCGTCACCCGTGTCGCCACGTACGACGAGGCGATCAAGATGATCAACGCGAATCCGTACGCGAACGGCGTCGCGATCTTCACGAACGATGGTGGTGCCGCGCGCAAGTTCCAGCACGAGGTCGAGGTCGGCATGGTCGGCATCAACGTGCCCATCCCCGTGCCGATGGCCTACTACTCGTTCGGCGGCTGGAAGGCCTCGCTGTTCGGCGACCACCACATCTATGGCCGCGACGGCGTGCACTTCTACAC
>JACCQV010000102.1 GCA_013813945.1 Deltaproteobacteria bacterium
CGTCGAGATCACGGGAAGCTGCTCGCTCTCGAGGTCGGTGAGCCGCGCGATTGTCAGTGCGACGGCAATCAGTACGTAGCGCAGGGAGGTGTAGATCGCGAACGCGCGCATGCGCCGCAAGCCATTGACCACTCCGAGCAACACCTTGTTGATCGCGAAGCAGAACAGTCCGGGTGCGACCCACAGCATTCCGCGTGCGACGGCCTCACCCTGGAGATCCGCGAACGCGCCGCGCAACAGCACGTAGGCCGCGGTCGCGACGGCTGCGAGCACCACGGCCGGGATCACGGCGCCGACGACCGTCGAGGCGATCCGCGCTCGATCCCCCTCGGCTTCGGCCACCGCGCGCAGCACGGCATACTGGAGGCCGCAGGCGCCGAGCACCGCGAACGTGAAGAACGAGATGGTGACCAGGCTGAACGCGCCGAGCGCGGACGCCCCCCACCACGCTCCGATCCCGAAGTTCATTCCGAGACCGACACTGCCGAGCAGGACGACCGGGAGCAGATTCCACTCGATGTCGCGGCGTAGCCGCTGGTTCTCGGCCTGCTCGCTCACGTCACACTGCGTAGTGCTTCGGGATCGCGTTGATCACGCGCAGCGTGCGATCCAGATCGACGCCGATCGTGCGGCAGTACCAGTTCAGCGATGCGTAGCGCGGGCGGTTCTCTTCATCGACGACGTCCTGCGCGTGCGCGCGCGTCATTGATCCGTTACGCACCTGGCCGGATCGGAACGTATCGCTCTCGCTGAAGCCCGCCGCGGTCCAGTAGATGTAGTTGTAGAACGCCGCGGTGCCATCGCCGATCCGCCACGTGCTGCGGGTATCGGGCGAGACCTCCCAGTCGTACTCGTCGAGCAGCGTCGAGACGATGATCTCCTCGTCCCACGGGATGTAGTCGTAGAGATCGAGGTAGGTGTTCTTCTTCACGAAGTACAGGAAGTACGAGAACAGCGTGTCGGGGATCGAGGTGTTGATGTAGCCGGGGTTCCACGCGAACGCCTTGAGGTAGTACGCGACGTAGGCGAGGTTGTTCTTCAGCCCGAGGTGGAACAGCGAGTTGTCCTTGTAGCCCTGGCGATCGAACCCGCAGAACCCGGTCTTGAAGTCACTCCGCTCGAGCCGGTTGTTGCCCCAGATCTGGAAGCTGACACCGGTGCGCTCCTGCAGCTGCTGGGCGTGATGGAAGAACTGCTTGTCGCCCGCCATGAACAGCGGAACGATGCCGAGGTCCGGCCTGGTCAGCCACGCCTCGACGTTCTTGCGGATGTACGCGCGCTTCTGCGTGATGTCCGCCGACACGATGATGTGCTCGACGCCAAGGGCACTGCACAGCCGCGACGCATTGCGCCGCGCGAGGTCGGTCACCATGCCCCAGTCGTACGTGTACGCGATCGGGTTCAGCCCGAGGATCCGCTTGATGTAGTGCAGCGCGTAGCAGCTGTCGCGGCCTCCGGACAGCGGCACCAGCACATCCGCTCGGCTGGTGCGCGAGCGATGCGGTGCGAGTACGGCTTCGAGCGCCTCGCGTCCGTGCTGGACGATCGGCTGATAGTTGCGGCAGTCGACGCACAGTCCTTGCGGGTCGAGCCCGACGAACGGCACGGTCTCCGGCTGCACGCAGCGGACGCAGCGGCGGAGCTTCGCGATCGCCTCGCGATTCTGCTGCTCGGCCTCGAGGAACCACGCCGGCGGCACGTCACTGTGGATCGCGGGTGGCCGCGACGACATCTTGACCACGCCCTCGAGCGCACGCACGTCGACCGTGCGGTGGATCCCGTTCTTCTGCGCGACGCCGGTCGGCGCACCCACGGCGAGAGAGATCTCGTGGACCGCAGCGGTCTCGAGATCGACGACGAGCCCCGAGCCCGCGAGGAGCTGCTCGATCGCGTCCGTCGGCAGGTCGACCTTGGCGAGCGCCTTCTCGAGGATGTAGCGCTCGGAGGCAAACGCGAAGAATCCGGTCGTCGGGTCTGCGGCGTAGTAGATCGAGCCGTTGTTCGTGGCGATCGTGAGCTGGTCGAGCTCGGACGCGAACATCGCGACGTTCGCGACGCCGGAGATCTGCGCGAGCGCGCTGCGAACGCCGCCGATGAACGAGCCTGCTTCGTTCGCACCGCGCCGCACGAGACGGAACAGGACCTCGGTGTCGACTTCGTGGGTCCGGGTCAGGTCAGGGTGCGCGCCCCACAGCTGGTCCTCGTTGACGATGATCCCGTTGTGGACGCCCGCGATGTCGTCGACGCAGACCGGCTGGTTGTTCGCATGCTCGGTCTGCGCACCGTTGGTGACGAGCCGGCTGTGCCCGATGACGGCGACCCGGCGCGGCCCGTCGACGACGCGCTCGACGTAGCTCGCATAGGTCTTCGTGCGCAGCAGCTCGGTCGACGGCACCGGCGACTTGAGAACGTGGATCACGTCACCGGCAATGCCGGCGATGCCCGACGCTTCCTTGCCGCGGGACTCGGAGAGCCGGAACAGCGCACGCAACAGGTTTTCGGTCTTGCTCGCATCGCGTGCCGCGACGACGCCGAAGATCCCGCACATCGCTAGTTTCCAGACCTGGAGGGCGCCGGATTCACTCCGGCGACCGAAACCGACCGCTGCGCGTCATGCGCTGCACGTGCAGGCTCGGTGCGCTGGTGGTGGACACGAAAGTACGTCTGGATCAGCTCGACGTTCCGCTGCACCTCGGCCACGCCGTAGCCCGGATAGGTCGGCAACAGTACGACCTGCGTGGCCGTGAGCCGCGCGTTCGGACAGTCACGCTTCCATGCGGAGTAGCACTCGTAGTCCGCGTTGTTACCCATGTGCTGCACGGTCAGATCGCGGCCGTGCTGCATCAGGAACCGCACGAGTGCGTGGCGGTCTTCGACCTGGATCGCGTAGTTCAAGTAGATGTGGGAGCCATCGCGGCGCAGCGGCGGCGTGATGATCTCCGGGATGTCGGACAGCCCGTCGTCGTAGAGTTTTGCGTAGCCGGCGCGGATCTCCGAGAGCCGATCGACCTCGGCGAGCTGAGGGATCAGTAGCCGGGCCTGCATCGGAGTCATCCGGCGCAGGTACGTCGCCGGGATCTCCGTCTTGATCTGCGGCGCATCCTCGCCGCGCACGCGCTTGTTCAACGCCTCGACGCCGTGCAGGTAGCCGTAGCGAAACGCCCAGTACGTCGACACGCCGAAGATCGGCGGCCACGTCAGGACATCGCCGGTCAAGCAGAAGGCCGCGCGCTTGAGCAGCATCGACGAGTCCATCAACGGATACGTCGCGATCTCGTGGCGCAGCTCGGCCGCGAGCTTCTCGTCATCGGTCACGACCGCGCCGCCGTACAAGCAGTTGAGGTTCTTCGCCATGCCGAAGCTGAAGATCCCGGCAGTACCGAACGAGCCAAGCCGCTTTCCATTGACGCGAGCGCCGAACGACTGCGACGTATCCTCGAGCAACGGGACGCCGCGCGCGCGGCAGACCTTTGCGACGCCCTCGATGTCGCACGCCAGACCGTGCAGGTGCGTGACCATCACCGCGGCCGTGTCGGAGTCGATGAGCTGCTCGACCTCGCGCGTGTCGATGTTGCAGGTCTTGCGATCGATGTCCGCGAACACGGGTGTCGCACCGGCGCAGATCACCATGTTGATCACGTCATGGATCGTGTACGGCGAGAGGATCACCTTCTTCTTCGTGCGCGTCAGTGCGCGCAGCGTCAGGTAGATGCCGACCCGCGCCTGCGGCATCGCAACGGCGTGGCGCACACCGATGATCGCTGCGAGCTCGCCCTCGAGGCGCGTCACGTCGTCGTCCCCTGACTCGATCGTACGGAGCAGCGCCTCCTTGGCGACGCTCGTGTAGTTGGTCGACCGGCCGTAGAACCGTGCGCGCGAGCGAGGTGGAGGAAACATCAGCTTAGTCCCTTTGTCATGACGAGGTAGTCATCGCCGAACGAGCGCGAGGTGCCGGTCTGGGTGAAGCCTTCCCGGCGATAGAACCGGATCCCTGCATCGTTATCGTCGCGAAGCGTGTGGATGCAATAGGTGAGTTGGCCCAGGTCGCGGAGCTTGTCCTCGCACGCCCGGAGGAGGGCACGACCGTGGCCCTTGCCGCGCAGGGAAGCGTCGGTGAAGATCTGAGTGACCTCGGGCACGCTCGGGACGGCAACGGCGGAACCATCGCGGACCCGCGCGAGCAGCCGCCGGCGAAACGCGGCTCCGATTGTCTGGCGAGCGAGATCGGCGGCGAGGCGAAGCGGAGCGGCCCTGGCGAACCGGCGAAGGACGGTGTGCGGCTCGAGGGTCAGCACGCACCCCGCGGCAACAGCAACGTCATCCTCCCCGCCCCCCCTCGGCTTGGCGTCCTCGGTGTCTTGGCGGTTCATCCCTCGGGCACGGGCCACGAACACGTGCTCGCTGGCGGAGGTCGTCACCAGGTCGTAGTAGCGAGCGACCGCAGCCGGGCCGAGCATCGAGATCATCGAGTCGGGTAGGCAAGCGCGATGCAGCACGGCCAGCGGGGGCACATCACGCGACGTCGCGAGCTCGATGTGGAGCTCGCCGCTCACGCTCGCAACGTGCTCCGCACGTGGCAGCCGATACGATCCGCGTTCGCCATCATCGTGAACGTCAGGCCCTTCGACGGCAGGCTCGGGAACACCGAGCCATCTGCGACGTACACGCGCTTCGTGCGATGCAACCGGCCGTCGCGACTCGTCGTCAGCTCGACGTCGGTGGCCGACATCGGCAGGGTTCCCGCGTAGTGCACGCTCGCCGCATGGCCCGGGCGCATGGTCTTCAGCTTGATGCAGCGCAGGCGGCGCAGGCCGCGCGTGATCTCTGCCTCGACGTCATCGATCCGCCGCTGTTCGCTTGCCGACAGGCTGTACTCGATCTCGAGCGGTGCATCCTCGCCGGCACCGAGCGAGCAGTACTTCGTGGGAGACGGCGTGTCGCGGTGCTGGAGGATCAGCGCGCCCAGGCTCGGCGACAGGTGGCGCATGATCGTCAGGCTCTCGCGGACCGGCAACGGCGTGTCCCTGATCAGCCGGAACAGCAGCAGCGATCGGTACGAGTAGAAGTGTCCGACGGTGAACGGACGCGTATGCCCGTCGGGCGCATGAACGAGGCAGAACTGCGCCATGCTGTGGCGCTCGTCGCGCACGCCCTGGCCGAGCGTGTTGAGGTTGAGCAGCGCCGCGTACGAGTGCGGGTTGCACACGATCGGAACGCGTCGATCGACGTGCCCCATCGAGCGCAGGACGATCCGGGTGCTGCCGAGGGTCCCGGCCGCGAGCACGAGCGAGCGAGCGCGGTGGAGCTCGGTTCCGCTGCCGTCGACATTCGCTGCCGTGACGACGACCTCGCCATCGTCGCGCTCCTCGAACGAGCGCACGAGACGGCGCGAGACGATCGAGAAGCTCGCAAACGTCTTCAGCTCGTCGAGCGTCCACTTCGGGCGATACACGCTCTTGCCCGCGTCGCTCCAGAAGTCCATGTCCCAGTAGCGATTGGCGAGCCGGCCGCGATGCTCGCGCGACAGCATCGCGATCCGCGGATGACCGAGGAACATGCCTGCCTTGTTGAGCACGCCGCGCTGCGTGGCATAGCGACGAAGGATGCCCTCGCCGTTCGAGTCGACCTCGACGGGAGGCTGCAGCGCGAACGTCGGGCCGAGGAACGGCATCAGATCATCACGCGTGCCCGAGACCCCGATCCGATCGGCGACGACCTCGTAGTGCGGCTGCAGATCTTCGAGTGCGATCGGAAACCCCGCGAGGTCCGCCGCCGAGAACGGCGGGCTGCCCGCGCCCCACGCGCCGCCGAGCCCACCCTCGGCGAGGCTCTGCAGCGGAAAGAACGACTCCGACGCGATCGGCTGCAGCCGCTCGGTGTCCTTGCACACGTACTGCCGTGGTGGTGTGAGCTGAGCGCCCGCGCCGGTGTGACCAAACCCGATCCCCTCGAGCTCGTCGCCGAGAAAGTAGCGGTGCTGATCGGGATCGGTGCGGCGCAGCTCGGAGAACTGCCCGTCGGGGATCAGGCCCGCGTACTTCGAGTCGCGGTTGCCGACGTCGAGCATCCTCACCGTCAACCCTGCCTCGACGAGCGGGTAGGCGGCATTCACGGCGCTCGGCCCCGAGCCGACGATGATCGCGTCGACGACGGAGTCCGTGCTCATCGCCGCACCACCAGTGCGCAGAGTGCGCTGCCCACGACCAGCTTCACGGCGGCCTTCGCGCCCGCACGACCAAGCCGCCAGACGAGACGAGCCATCCCCGCATCCTCGACCGGCGCCGTCACCGCGATGTGGTCGGGCGTCGCCTCGAGGACCGCCATCATCACGACGAGCTTCTTGCGGAGCAGCGGGGCGCCGCGCATGAACGCCGTCCCGGCATCGAGCAGGCCCACCGACCACGGGTGCCGGTGCACGAACGCGAGAACCGCCTCGTCGCGCGCGGTGGGCGCGTCCTGCAGCACACGGGCGTCCGCCCGGACGTAGCGCTCGATCAACGCATCCGACGGCACCGCGTCGACCAGGTAGCGTGCAAACCAGACAGCTTCACGGTGAAGGACAGCCGCGTCGTGGGATGCCGCGATCGGCTCGGTGCGGTGACGGCTGGTAGCGACCATGACGGGGAGGCCGGGGCAGAGTAGCCCAGGAGAGGCCCGCGGGCACCGTAAACACCGCTCGCGGCGTAGCCCGGATCACCGTCGGTGGCATGGACGCGGTGGCCGGGGGCTTGCGAGGTGTGTTATGCGCCCTCTCGTGGTGAGTGCTCAGGCCCGGCGCATCGGGCGCCGTATCGCGACGGCTCCGCCGCTGGTGATCCTGGCGATCGCGTGGTTCTACCTGATGATCTACGCGTTTCCCGGGATCATGACCCAGGACTCCTATGACCATCTGCGCGAGGCCCGTGATCGCCTGTACAGCGATGGTCACCCGCCAGCGATCAACCTCCTGTGGAGTGTAGTCGACTACTTCATCGCGGGGCCGTTCGGGATGTTCGTCATCCAGAGCACGTGCATGCTCGCTGGCCTCTACCAGGTGATGCGCCGCGCGTTCGATCCACGGCCGGCCGCCTGGATTGCCGCGGCCGTCTTCCTGTTCCCGCCGGTGATGGTCCCGTTCGGAGTGATCTGGAAGGACCCGCTGATGGCGGGCTTCTTGATGCTGGGGTTCGTCGGCCTGGCGTCGCCGCGCCGCGCGATGCGCCTGCTCGGCTTGCTCGGCATGTTCGGCGCGACGTCGGTCCGCTACAACGCGATCGCGGCGACACTGCCGCTCGTCGTGCTGCTGTTCGAATGGCGGCCCGGCCTGCACTGGCTCAAGCGCTATCCGATCGCGATCGTCGCGTGGGTCGTCGTCACGTTGAGCTCGTTCCAGCTCAACGCGCGGCTCGCCGATCACAAGCTCGAGCTGTGGAGCTCGATCGCAGTGTTCGACATCGTCGGCACGCTCGCGTTCGTCGACGAGGACATTCCCGACGAGGACCTCAAGAAGCTGTTCGCCGGGTCCGATCTGCTCGTCCAGACCAACATCCACGCGACGGCACGCGAGCTCTACACGCCGCGCGACTTCCTCCCGGTCACGAATCATCCGACGAAGACCATGTGGAGCCTGCCGATCAACGGCTACGTGCCACCGCCCGAACCTCAGCTGAACGCGATCGAGCGCGCCTGGAAGGAGACGATCGCGACGTATCCGGTCGCGTATCTGAAGCACCGCCTCTCGGTAATGGCAGAGGTCGTGGGGCTCGGCGTCTCGCGAGCCAGTGGCGCCATTGCGCGGCGTGACTTCCGGTCGCCCGACGAGGTTCATCTCCGCGGGCTCGGTACCGGTTGGTCCAAGCTCCAGCGCAAGATGACCAAGTGGTACGTGTCGATCGTCCGGCACACGCCGCTGTTCACGGTGTGGATGTACATCGTGATCGCGCTCGTGCTGCTACCGCTCGCGTTGCGCCACCGCGATGTCCTGGCACTCCTCCTCAGCGGGCTCGCGCTCGAGGCGTCGCTGGTCGTGCTCGCGCCGAGTCCGGACTACCGATATTCGCATTGGCTCGTGATCTGTACGATCATCGCCGCGATTGTCCTCGGCGTCCGCCGCTACCGAGGCAGCCCACCATGACCGCCACTGACCTCGAGATCGCCGTTCTGGTGCCGTGCTTCAACGAGGCGGCTGCGATCGGCAAGGTCGTCGCGGACTTCCGCGCAGCGCTACCCACGGCGAAGATCTACGTCTACGACAATAACTCCACCGACGACACGATCGAGGTAGCGACCGCAGCCGGTGCCGTCGTCCATCGCGAGGACCGCCGCGGCAAGGGCAACGTCGTCCGCCGGATGTTCCAGGACATCGAGGCCGACATCTACGTGATGGTCGACGGTGACGACACGTACGACGCGGCAGTCGCGCCGCAGCTCGTCGACAAGCTGTTCGACGACAACCTCGACATGGTCGTCGGCCGCCGCGTGGAGACGCATCAGGCGGCGTACCGCGCCGGCCACCGTCTCGGTAACGCCGTGCTCACCGGGCTCGTGCGCTGGCTGTTCGGCGCAAAGATCGTCGACATGCTCTCGGGCTACCGAGTGTTCTCGCGCCGGTTCGTGAAGAGCTTCCCGTCGTTCTCGCGCGAGTTCGAGATCGAGACCGAGCTCACTGTCCATGCGATGCAGATGCGCATGCCGGTCGCCGAGATCGACACCAACTACAAGGAGCGTCCGCCCGGCTCGACGAGCAAGCTGCGGACGTTTCGCGATGGCTGGCGCATCCTTCTCACGATCACGAATCTCATGCGCAACGAGCGCCCGCTGCTGTTCTTCTCGTTGATCGGCTTTCTGATCGCGGTGGTCGCGGTGATCCTCGGGGTCCCGGTCTTTCTCGAGTTCCTCGACACGCACCTCGTGCGGCGGTTCCCGACGGCGATCCTGTGCACCGGGCTAGTCGTGATCTCGTTCCTGTGCATCGCGACCGGTCTGATCCTCGATCTGGTCTCCCACGTGCGACGCGAGTCCAAGCGACTCGCCTATCTGAGCTACCCGGCGCCGCGAACCGGTCTCCGCCGCTGATCGAGAGCTGGCGACTGCAGACCCCGCCGAGATGTCGGTGGGGAACGCACGACGACTCGCCGACCGGAACAAGATACACATTTATGATGGGTGTTCTTCGACTGCTCGGCCTGGTGGTGGTGATGCTGGCGACTCTCGTGGGTGCATCGTCATCCGCGCTCGCGCAGCGTGGTGTTCCGCAGGGTGGCTTCCCCAGCTGGGCAGAGCGCATGACGCTCGTCTACGTCAACCGATCGCGCGCCGACCCTCAGGCGGATCTCGCGGGCTGTACGGTGTGCGCCGAGAGGGCCTGCTATCCGAGTGCGGTCACGCCGGTCGGATACGACTTCGCGCTCAACCGAGCATCGCGGTTCCACTCGGCGAACCTCGAGATCACGGGTACGGGCCCGCAGACCGACTCGCCGTGCGCGTTGCTCGGCACGCTCTCGACCGCATACGTTCCGACCGGGACCTGCGTCGGCGCGGCATCGTGCGCCTGCGTCGGCGGGACGCTGACCGGCACGACGACGTTCGTCCAGCGCATCGCCCGGTTCAGCGCGCTCACGCTCCTCGGGGAGACCGTCGCGAACGTCGCGGCCACGACGCCGCGCACCGCGTTCTACGAGCTGCTGTGGACGCCCGAGGCCAGCACGTCGTGCGCGAACAGCGGCACGAACTTCCCCCGCTTCAACATCCTCCAGGCGAATCGCCGCAATGTCGGCATCGGCTACTACCGCGTCGCGAACGAGACCTGGACTCACGACTTCACATCCGGGACCACCGTCACCGGGACGTTGATCGCCGGTGGGCACGAGCCGCAGCTCACCGGCAGCACCGTCGAGTTCCGCACCAACTACTTCGACACCGGCGCGCCACAAGCCGCGGTGCTCAACGTGGATGGCCTGTGTTCCGCCATGGCGCTCGAGCGAGGTAGCGCGACCAACGCGACGTATCTCGCATCGCGGACGCTCGCGGGCACGACGTGTCGCCGGTATCGGTTCGAGTTCATCGGCCCCGGAGGCACCGCCGTGGTCCTCCCCGAGACCGGCTCGTACGGCGCCGGTGGCGACGCGACATGCGCGGACTGGACCGCGGCAGCGCCGCCGGTATGCGGGACGAACCAAACCCCGACGATCGCGACGGCAGCGAGTGCCACGCCGAACCCGGTGGCCGCCACGACGACCCAGCTCTCCGTGCTCGGCGCCGATGATGCCGGTGAGCCCGCGTTGACATACACGTGGGCGGTTGCCGGTGCCGCAGGCGTCACGATCGCGCCCAACGGTACCAATGCCGCGAAGACCGCGACGGCGACGTTCGCGACCGCGGGCGCGTACATCTTCACCGTGACCGTGCGCGACGCCGGAAACCTGACGACAACGAGCTCCGTCTCGGTCACCGTCGACCAGACGCTGACGACCATCGCGGTCGCCCCGAACCCTACGAGCGTCCCGCAGTCGGCGACCCAGCAGTTCACCCACAACGGTCTCGATCAGTTCGGGATCACCATGGGGGCCCAACCCACGGTGACGTGGACGGTCAGCGGCGGCGGGACGATCAGCGC
>JACCQV010000131.1 GCA_013813945.1 Deltaproteobacteria bacterium
TCGATCGCGAGCCCCTGCGGCCGCGCCTCGAAGGCCCAGCGGTGTTCGAGCGGGAAGTACTGGGCGACCGCTTGCTCGGCGATCTGCGGATACACGAAGCCGATCGCGAACGCGACGGTGCCGAGGCACAGCGCGACGAACAGTGCCTCCTGTCGCTTCACACGCCCCTCGTCATCGTGATCAGGAGGCCGGAGATCACGCTGAACCAGACGATCGCGGCGGTCAGCAGCGAGAACCCGACGTACGGCCCGACCAGGAGCTTGTCCTCGGCCGGGTTCATCCGGCGCGAGAGCACGAAGATCGCGATCACGAGTGGAATCCCGAGCGCGGCGAAGTTCTCCTTCATGTCGAACAGGTTCGAGGCCCAGCGCTCGTACCGATCGAGATAGAGCGCGCGCGTGTGGTAGCGAAAGGTCGGGTACGCGAGCAGGCCGAACACGAACGTGATCGCGTATGTCACGGCGATCGTGGCGCCGTAGATCCGGCCCAGGCGGACCTTGCGCTTGCCGCGCAGGTAGCCGACCGCGATGATCGCGTGGTGCGTGGTCGCACCGATCAGGACGATCGCGGCGAGGCCGTGGAGCAGAACGAGGAGACGCGCCGCGCCGTCGAGGAAGATCTCGGGCATCAGACCAGGGCTCCGCTAGAAGTCGTCGATCGGCGGCGGCTCGGCGCCATCCTTGTCGGCGTCCTCGTCCTTGGGCGCCGGACGGATGTAGATGTCATCGACGCGCCACTCGTCGTCCTCCTTGCGGAGCACGATGCGGTAGCGGATTCCGTTCTCGTCCCAGCGCAGCTCGGCGCGATCGGTGCCGAACTCGTCGATCCGCTCGTTGATCCGCTTGCCGATGCCGGCGACGAAGCCCTCGACCTGCTTGGTCAGACCATCGCGACGCCGCTGCGTCAGCACGCCGAGGATGCCGTTGATGTCTCGCTGCGCGACGGCGTCCGCGAACAGGCGAATCGCATCGCGCGGGCGCTTCGCACGCGACCGGCTGACGAGCTCGGACTCGAGCCGCCAGACGCGACCCTCGCGCTCGAGCTGGACGAGCTTGCCGTCCGAGTAGCTGATCAGCGCACGCTCACCGACGTCGGGGTTGCCCTTGAGGCTCTCCTCGAGAACCTTGGCCTGCCACTGGCGCTCCTTGTCGCTCTGCTTCCACTGCAGCGCGAACTCGTCATAGCTGAGCTTCTTGCGGGTGTCGGAGGACAGGAGCTTGTAGGCATCGGACGCGTCGCTGGACTTGAGCGCCGTGACGTACGCCCGCACGCCGTCGGCCGCCGGTGACGAGGGCCCCGCGGGACCACCGCACGCAGCGAGTGCGAGCGACAGAATCAGCCCGAGGCGTCTCCGCATCCCGCAACACTAGCACTGCTCCGAAAAGCAAACCGCCGAGGCAACATGCCTCGGCGGCCCCCCTTGCTGCGTGGCCGTCCGTCAAGATCCGGCAGCGAGGAGTATGAGGAGGAGTACTGCTAGGCGGATGCCAGCCCCCAAGTGGTTGCACCGTGGTCGGGTAGGCCCCCGCGTATCAACGGGCGTTCACTACCCCGGGCGCCGGAGTGAATCCGGCGCCCTCCATCGCGGGGCGTGTGAAACCGGCTAACCGCGCGGACCGTTGGTCAACTGCAGCTCGGAGTGGCGAGCCTCGGGGAGCTTGTCGGGGTAATCGAGCGAGAAGTGGAGCCCGCGGGACTCCTTGCGGCGGCGGGCACTCTCGATCACGAGGTGGGCGACGAGCGCCAGGTTGCGCAGCTCGACCAGGTCGCCGGTGACCTTGAAGTCCATGTAGTACTCGCGGATCTCGTCCCGCAGGATCTCGATCCGGCGACGGGCGCGTTCGATGCGCTTGTCGGAGCGCACGATGCCCAGGTACGACCACATGAACCGGCGGATCTCGTCCCAGTTGAGGGCCACGACGATCTGATCTTGCGAGTCGGTGCGATCGCCGCTCGACCACGGCGCGACCGTGGACGGGCGCAGCCGCGGCGCCTCGCGTACCGCCGCAGCAGCGTGCGACGAATACACCATTCCTTCGAGCAACGAGTTCGACGCGAGGCGGTTCGCACCGTGAAGACCCGTGAACGCGCACTCGCCGATCGCGTAGAGGCCCTGGATCGTGGTCGCCCCGCGCATGTCCGTCTTGACGCCGCCGCACATGTAATGCGCCGCAGGAACGACGGGAATCGGCTGCTTGGTGATATCGATGCCGAGACCGAGGCAGCGCTCGTGGATGT
>JACCQV010000167.1 GCA_013813945.1 Deltaproteobacteria bacterium
GGGTGAGCGGAGTCAGGGGTCGTCCGGTAGGCATGAGGCACCTCCTGCCCGAACAGTACCTGCGGATCGGGGGAGGCGCAAGACATAATCAACGAATTCGTAACTCAGGACACTAGTGGACGGCCCCTTACCATTCGCTAAGCAGCGGGCGGGCCGCCCGCGCTCCGCGGAGAAAGCGGTCACTTCGCCACGTCCGCGCCGGGCAGCACCAGCTCGTTGAACCGGTCCACCGGCTCCTTCGCGGTCCACGCGATGCCGCGCAACAGCAGCACGCGGAACAGCGGGTCGTCGAACGTCCACGAGTAGTGCCCGGGGACTGACACGAACACGCGGCCCTTACCCTGCTCCAGCGACCAGAACAGCGGGCGCGGTTCCTTCTCCTCCGTCGCCCAGCCGAGCGCCCGGTCCTTCGGCAGCTCGCCGGTGAGCTGCCAGTAGCTTTCGTCCACCAGCTTCAGCTTGTCGAAGTTGCGCGCGATCGGGTGCTTCGCCTCGGTGTTGAAGGCAAGATCGAGCGGGCCGTGGCGGAACTTGATCTTAGCGCTATCGACGGCCAGCCCGATGCGCTTCGCGAACCCCGGCACGTCGCCGCGGCCGTCCACCGCCCAGTGGAGGTAGGTGACACCGCCGCCGCGTTCGAGGAACGCGTCGATGTCGGCGGCCCGCTTCGCGTCCCAACTGCCGCGCTGGTAGAAGACCATCGCTTCGGCCTTCTGGAACTCCTCTTTCGCGGGCCACTCCATCGCGGTCACCACTTCGATGTTGTCAGCCGCCGCGAGAAGCTCACTCCACGCCTTGAGCCACGCGGGGTAATCGTGTTCGCCCTTGCCGTGGTCCTTCGCGCCGGCGACCAGCACCACGCGAATCGGCCGCGTCTTTTCGGGCGGGTTCGGCGCCCCCGCGAGCGCCGCGTTCACCTCCGCGAGCGCCCGCGGCCTCGGTCGCCTCTCGGTGCCGGCGTAGTCTGCCGGCATGCTCGGCGCCGGTGTGAGCAGGAACGTGAGCAGATCGCGCGTCTGTTCCGGCGCGAGCTTCTTCAGGAGGTCGTCGGGCATGATCGACAGCGGCGACGGCTTCATTGATGCGACATCGGCCTTATCGGCAACGGTGGTCTTGCCGTCCGCGCCGCCGATGTGCAACTTGCCGCCGACCGTGCGGACCACGCCGGTGAGCACGCGGTCATCGTTCATGGTGACGAGTTGCGGGAGGAAGTCCGGGTTGATGGCGAAGCTCGGCTGCGTGATGTCGCGCATGACAGAGCCGTAGTCGCGGTGGATGAGGTTCGTGAGGTCCGGGCCGATGTCGCCGCCCTGCGCGTGTACGGTGTGGCATTTGAAGCACGCGGCTTGTTCGCCGAAGTACACCTTGCGGCCGCGCGCCCAACTCCCGCCGTCGAGTTCCGGCGGCCGCGTGAGCGCGACCGGCTTGCCGACGTCGGCTTTCGTGTCCGCCCACGGGAGCAGCGCGCGGTGAAGCGAGAACGCACGCGAGCGATTGTCTTCTTCGGTGAAATATGTGATCGAGAGCTTCGGCCCGTCGAGCCACGGCGAGTCGATCTGAAATCCGATCGCCGTGGGTTGTCCGGGCTTGGGAGACGTGTTGATTATCCCTGTGGAACGTGATCCGTTCCCCTCGATGCTTAAACCACCGATACCTGGGGCGGCGACCTTCGTTGAACCAGACGCTGTGAATCTCAGTGTCACGTTCTCGGCAGGCAACTCGAAGTCGATTTTCGAGCCAGGCTGAACGCCCGGCCGCAGCATCGCGTTGAGGTTCAACTGCGTCTTCAGTGTGAGACCGCCCGCGTCATTGCTAACTTTCCAAAGCGCGTCGTGAGTGGCGCTGCCCTCAGTGAGCCTCCGCGCGATCGCGAGATCCAGACTCGGAAGCCACCCGGTCCAAGTCGTCTTGTCGTCCTTCCACGTCACCTCGCAGCCGCTCAGGTCGAAGTCGAGATCGATCTGCGCATGCTGACGCAATTCCCCCTTCGCCTCTTTCGCCGGTCGGCCCATCCCCGGTAGCGTGAGCGCGTAATGCACCGCGCCCTGGAGCGGGTCGGTGGCGAGTACCAGCGTGCGCCGGTCGGGCGTGAGTTGCGCCGACCGCACCGGCACGTTGAACCGCGGCGCGGCCTTTTCCGCCTGCACCATCGCGTAGCCCGGCCACAGCACCTCGAAGCGGTCGCCGGCCCGCACGAACTTCCCCGCGGTGAGCTTCGTCTGGTTCAGCACGTCGCGTAACAGTTGCGGATCGACGACGCGGTCGAACTCGACGCGCACCTCGCGCGGCCCGACCGGGTACACCAGCACCGGCTGCGGGTGTTCATTGTCCGTGTAACTGATCTTGTAGAGCTTTCCCTTGCCGGTCGGGCCGCTGCCCCAGTCCGGACCGCCACTATGGCACGCGACCACCAGCGACCCGTCCGGGCTGAGACAGCAGTCGATGGTGAGCATGTTCAGCGACGCGAACAGGTGGTTCTTCGCGACGTAGCCGGCGTCCGTCTTCACCAGCTTCGTGCGGTACAGCTTGCCGCGCGACTCGCCTGTCATGAACACGTCGCCGGCCCACACCTTCGGCCCGAACGTCGGCCCGTCTTTCGTCACCGGTTCGTTGAAGCAGAAGCCGCACGTCGATTGGTGCTGCGGGCCGTAGTCGAAGGTGCTCGGCTCGTCGATCACGTCGGGCAGGTACTTCGGGTGTCGCGGCGGGAAGCCGTAGTGCCGGACGCTGTCACGCTTGATGTGCAGCAATTCGTCGAACGGGTTGCCGTTGGGGAGCCACGTCGCTCCCTCCTGGTCAGAGCAGAAC
>JACCQV010000173.1 GCA_013813945.1 Deltaproteobacteria bacterium
GCTGAGCAAGGTGCTCGCCGACGAAGGCATGGCGAGCGCCGGCGTGAATCCCAACGAGCTCAAGAAGGAACGGGCGCCGGGCGTTGCGGTGGACCCTGTTCAGGTCAAGAAGCTCACCCAGACCAAGGACACGAAGCTCGCCGCGAGCGCGATCCTCGCGGCGACCGATCGGTGGGGCACCGACGAAGCTGCGGTCTCGAACGCGCTGAAGGGCAAGACGCCGGGCGAGATCGAGGCGATCAAGATCGCCTTCAAGGAGCACAGCGGCGGCAAGGATCTCGACGACGTGCTCGAAGAGGAGATGGAAGGCACGGCGCTCAAGGAGGCCAAGGCACTGATGTCGGGTGATCCGGTCCAGGCCGCGGTCGCGCAGCTGCACAACGCATCGGCAGGACTCGGCACCGACAAGGACAAGATCCAGGTGACGCTCAAGGAGGTCACCGATCCCCAGCTACGCAAGCAGGTGAAGGAGCAGTACGAGAAGCAGACCGGCCAGTCGCTCGACGCGATGCTGCAGGACGAGCTCTCGGGGTTCGACAAGGACAAGGCGAAGGCCTACCTCGGTGGCAACAACGCGGAGATCGCGGCGGTCAACGCCGATGCGGCGATGCACGGCGGCTTCCTGACCAACATCGCGGATGGTCTCGCAGACACCGCAGGCATCGATCGCAAGGTCGTGCGCAATACGGTGGGTGGCTCGGTGTCGGCGGTCGTCATGGGCCCTCTCGCGCCGCTCGCCGGCTCGGTGTTCGGCAAGAAGATCGGAACGGATTTCGGCACCGACAACAAGGCGCTCTACGAGGCGCTCGAGTCGTGCAAGGACGAGAAGGAGCGGCAGGCTCTCAAGGACGAGTACAAGAAGCGCACCGGCAACGACCTGATGGTCGATGTCAACGCCGACCTCGAGGGCAAGGAGAAGGACGTCGCCAGGTTCATCATGGCCGGCGACAAGCCGTCGGCCGAGGCTGCGAAGATGGCGGCGGCGGCGGATGGTCTTGGGACCGACAAGAAGGCGATCTACGAGGCGCTCGAGAAGGCGCAGAGCAAGGCCGAGCGCGATGCGCTGATCAAGAAGTACAACGAGCTCTACGGCAAGAACGGCGAGACGTTCGACAAGATGCTCGAGGGTGAGCTCGATCAGCTCGATCTCGCGAAGGCGAAGCAGCTCGAGAAGTCCGGCAAGATGGATGACGGCTTCGCGCTGTACTACGCGATGAACGAAGGCCTGTGGGGGATTGGCACCGACGACCAGCTCCTCAAGGAGCGGCTCAAGGGCAAGAGCAAGGAGGAGATCGCGAAGCTCCAGGCCGACTATGCAAGGGCCGCGAAGGAGCAGGGGGTCGAGAACGCGAACCTCGCCGAGGACGTCACTGGCGAGACGAGTGGCCGCGACGGTCACGAGCTGAAGCAAGCGCTCAAGGGCAACCCGACGACGGTCGAGGAGATGCGCCAGCGCGCGAAGGAAGACTACGCCTTCGAGCGCACCGAATCGAGCTGGGTCGGCGACACCGGCATGCTGGTCGTGATGGGACCGTTCGGCTATGCCGCCGCGAAGTCGATGGGCGTCGAGCCCACCGATCTCGCGAACGGTCTCACGGATTCGTGGAGCGGCACCGGCAAGCGCCTCGATCAGACCGACAAGGAGATCGAGGCGAAGTACGCCCAGATCAAGGCGGACCCGAAGTACGCCAACTACGAGAACCTCCCGATCGGATCACCGGAGCGCGCGGCGATGGACAAGGCCATGATGGCCGACCTGCAGGGCGTCGCCGACTGGCAAGAGGGTGACCTCAAGGGCTTTCAGGAAGCGAAGGACGCCACGGCCGATGTCGCCGGCACCGCCGTCGCGATCGCCGTCGGCGCGGTGATCACGCTCGCATCTGGCGGCACCGCCGCACCGGCAGTCGTCGCGCTGCTCTCGGGTATCGCGGGTGTCGGCACGAAGATGTTGATCCGCGGCGGCTCGATGTCGAACGAGGAGATCGTGACTGCGGTCGCGTCGGTGATCGCCGAGGCGTGCGCCGCGGGCTTCGTCAAGCTGGAGACGATCAACACGTTCATCGAGAAGCTCGGCGCGCTCGCCGGCGCAAGCAACAAGATCATCGGCTCGATCGTCCAGGAAGCCCTCGAGGAAGCGATCGAGAGCGGCTCCGAGGAGCTGCTCAACGCGATGCTCGATCCGGCGCTCTACAAGGGCGACCTCGCCGACTGGGCGAAGGGAGTCAGCCAGCGCACGGGCAAGGCGATCTTCACCGGTGGGGTCACCGGCGGTGTTAGCGGCGGGCTCGGTGAGATCGTCCCCGTTCCAACGTCCTGGCAGGGCAGGACCCTCAAGGCCGGCGCAAACCAGGCGGCCGGCTCGGTCGTCGCCCAGGCACTCGATCCGAACAGCTTCGAGGGCTCGGTCGAGGAGAAGTGGACGAAGTTCGGTCGCGCGGTCGGCGAGGCCAGCTTGCGCGGCATGCGCGACAGCGTCGGCGGCGGCAACGCGGGCAGCGGCAAGGTCGATGCGAGCGCGAACGCCACCACAGATTCGGACGTCGACACCAAGGCAGACGCCAGCAAGACTGCCATCACCGCGGCCACGACGACCGCCGCGGCGACCTCCGACACCGCTCCGCAGCTGAACAGCGACGGTGGTCCAATCCAGACGACGACTGCGGCCGCGAGCACGACCACCACCACGAGCCAGGATCCCGGCCAGATCCAGGATCCGAACGCGACGAATGCGACCCAGGAGCCGTCTGCGAAGGCTGATCTCGATCGCGTCGCGGCGGAGCAGAACGCGGCCAGGGCGCAGGCGCAGGTCGAAGCCGATGCACGCGCCGTGGCCGAAGCTCGCGCGGATGCGGAGCGCGTCGCGGCGGCGGCTGCTGCCGTGGTCGCCGAGCAGGAGGCCGCGGCGTGGGCAGAGCAGCGCCGACAGCTCGAGTCCGAGAAGCAGGCCGCCGAGGATCAGGCGTGGGCACTCAATAACGCCGATCGCAAGACGGCTGCGGCAGAGGCCGAAGCGCAGAAGAAGAGCGACGAGGCGACGGCATGGGACGCGCGGCGCGACGCGCTCGCGGTCGACAAGCGGGCGCAGGAAGACGCGATGTGGGCCGGCGATCCTGCCGCTGCTGCACGGCAGAAGCAGATCGAGATCGACCGGGCCTACGCGGAGCTCGCTGCCGCGAAGAAGCTCGAGCAGACGACGCTCGACGCGCGCAGGAAGCTCGAGGAAGCCGAGGCGTACGAGGCAAAGGCGCGCGAAGACGCGCAGGCTCAGGCCGACGCCGACGCGATCAAGCAGGCGCAGCAGGATCAGATGTGGGCCGCGCACGAGCCCAGCCAGAGCGCCACGACCGACGCCACGAAGCCGAGGGGGCCGTCGGCGACGTTCCACGGGATCGAGCCGGGCAGCGTGCCCGCGAACGCGACCGACACGCAGAAGGCTGCGTTCGAGGAAGCGAACCGGATCTACGACCGCCTGGCCCAAGCGTCCGAGAAGGGGGGCGCGCAGGTCAGCGACGGCTACGCGTACGCGCAGTGGGTCCACACGCTCGAGAATCTCGGCATCACGGTCGACTCCGGGAACGACGAGAGCCTGCGCGCGACCCTACAAGGCGTGGCCAGCCCGATCCCCGCTGACATCGCGCGCCTGCTCCAGCGGGCCACGGGCCAGGAGCTGGTCGACAAGGCGCTGACGCCAGACCGCTATGGTTCGCTGGCGACGCCGCAGGGCCTGCAGGACGCGGCCGAAGCGGGGCCGGTGCCCGATGGGATGATCCGCCTGATCGACGGTTCGCTCGCGCCCGCCATGGAACGACTCTCGCCCGAGGCACGCGACTGGCTCGCGCAGCAGCGCGCGCAAAACGCAGAGCTCGCGGGATCCCCGCGCAAGGTCGTCGTCGATGGTGGCGGGCCGACCGGCGCGCTCGCCGCGCTACAGGCGTTCCTCGCCGGCCACGACGTGACGATCGTCGAGCAACGCGAGGGCGCGACGCTGCCGATCCTGTGGAACAACCGGCCCGAGACGCGGCAGATCCTCGAGGCTATCGATCCGGTGCTCGCGGCACGGATGTACGATGGCGAGAACGCGGGCGCGATCAAGTTCTACGAGTCGGTGGACCAGCAGGGTCACCGAGAGCAGACGCTGCTCACGCCGGCGAGCGACCCCGACGCTGACCGCGCGACCGGTGATCCGCGCACGATCGCGGCCCAGAGCTCGGCGTATCAGACGCAGAACAAGACCGAGGTGAACCTCATCTGGGACCGGCTCACCGAGCTGGCGACGGCCGAGGCCGCGGCTGCGGAGCGCGAGGGTCGGCCTGCGCGGCTGAACCTGTTGCGTGGGTACGAGGTCAAGGCGATGCCGGCGGACGGTCAGCGCCGCAGCGTCGTGGTGCAGAAGGTTGTGCAGGTGATCCAGCAGGTCGGCGCGGACGGCAAGCCCGTGCTCGACGCGGACGGCCGGCCGACGGTGCTGCCATACACCGAGGGGATGGAGATCCCCGAGGGCTACGGTCGCAAGCCCGTGCGCCAGACCGATGGCGTCGACGTCAATCTCGGCACCCCCGATGATCTACTCGTCGCGGACGGCGCCGGGTCCAAGGGGCGCCGGATGGTCGGCGCGGAGTCGCTCCCTGTCGGTCCCTCGGCGGACTACATCGCCGGCTACTTCGAGGGCGCACCACTGCGGACCCAGGATGCCGACGGCAACACGCTACAGGGCGGCAGCCGGTTCCATGTCGACACTGACGCGCAGGGCAACCCGCTCCACACCGCGGTGGGGACCGGCGCGCACACGGACGGCACGTGGGCACTGCCTCAGGTCGATCCGTCCTTGGACTTCAAGGATCCGGTGTCGATCGAAGCGTACTTCGGGCGCCCGATGTCGGCGCGCGAAGCGACGCTGACCTACTACAAGCAGCAGGTCGCACAGGTCCTCGAAGTGGATCCGGCGCTCATCAGAGACGACGCGTTCGTGTTCGGACCCGCCGCGTTCACGGTGCAGTCGAACGTGTCCTCGCCGGTCGCGAGCGATGCGTCCAACGTGCACCTGATCGGTGATGCTCGCGGCAACTCCCACTTCTTCGCATCGCTCGGCAAGGTCACGGGCACGGGCACCCACCAGATGGCGCTGCGTCAGTACTGGCAGGCGCTCGCGTGGGGCCTCAACCCCGACGTCGCGCGCGCGCTGCTCGATCGCCGCCTCGATGCGGGTACACGCGTCTGGCTGAAGTCCGGCCTGCCGTCGTTCAACGATCCGAGCCGCCCGGGCTCGATGATCGGCGATGTCGATGCGGCGCCGGCACCGGATGCGGTTGCGACCGACGCCACCGCCGGCGAGAACAACGCATCGCCGATGCTCGACGGCGGCGTCTCGAGTGAAGCGACGAGCGACGCCGCGACCAACGCAAACAAGCCGTCGGCGGCGAGCACCGTGGCGACGGACACGACCCCCACGGCGACGACCGAGACGACTCCCGCGGCGACGACGGAGACGACCCCCGCGGCGGCCGAGATCATGACGCCCGAGCAGCTCGCCGTACTCGACCGCAGGGCGATCACGAAGGCCAGCCAGCTGATGAAGCGGAACGTGCCGGTCGGCATCCGGACCCCGGACCGAGCGCTCGTCGAGAGCGTGCTCGGCCGGCTCGTGGCCGGCGACAAGACCGCACTCGCCGAGATCGGGATGCAGGGCCGTCCGGACCACTCGCTGATCCCGGACCAGGTCGAGTGGGCGATCGGGCGCGTGCAGACCGAGACGGGGCCCGAGTACATCCTGATCAAGGGGACCCGCAGCGAGATCGATATCAGCGATATCCCAGGCGTCGAGCTCGTCGCGCACAACCATCCGCGCGAGTTCGATAACAAGCTCGTCGCCGCGCCCGACGGGAGCATGAAGATCGCGGATCTCGCGGCGACCGACAGCGGCTATATCGCGTTGTTTCCGTCGGCCGCTGATCTCGCGTACTGCACCGATCACGGACAGCCCGCGCATACCGTCTTTCTTCCCTATCGCCACCTGGGCGACGGGGTGCTCGCGAATGCCGAGGGCGGTGGGAAGGACACCGGGGATCCCGTCTCGGTACGGTTTGCCAATCCGAGAGCGATTGCCGGCACCGATCCGACACGGTGGACCGCTGATGTCGAGTGGTACGCGGGCGGGCAGCTGCTCCACAGCGAGAAGCTGATCACCGCGTTCCGGACCGACGGCACCTCGGAGCGGTTCGCGAGCGAAGGCGCGAACACGACGAGCGATCTGGCGGCCGACACAACCCAGGTCGCACCGACACCCGGCTCGCCCGAGCGGACGCCGTTCGATCCGGCCACCCCGAAGGCTGAGTCCGCCACCGAGACGGCCACCCCGAAGGCTGAGTCCACCACCGAGACGGCCACCACCGAGACCACCACAAAGATCAACACCGAGACGAGGACCGAGACGCCGGCTGCACAGACACCGGCGATCGACAGCACGTCCGTGGATGACTCCAGGGTCGCTGCGGTTCGCTCGGGCAGAAATCGCGCCGAGGGCGCCGATGCGCAGGAGCTCGTCGCGATCGTCCAGAAATTGAAGACGACGTTCGGCAGCGACATCGAGAAGTTCGACACGCAGCTGGTGCCCGGTCCCTCCGATCGACCGCTACTCCAGCAGTCTCCTTCCGACGCGCTGATCGGTCTGCCGACCCAGACCATCCCGGCGACGATGACCGCCGAGACCGCGGTCACGATGATGGCGGAGCGTGGGATCCCACGCTGGGGCGCGCTGACGACGAAGGAGCGCGCGCACGAGACTGCGTTTGCGAGTCAGCTCGAGGCGGACCTCCCCGGGGCCGTCGATCAGTTCTTCGGGATGTCGCTCAGGGACGGCGTCTACCAGTTCGAGGTTGACGGTGCGAAGAAGCTGTACGCGAAGTACGGCAAGGACAAAGCCCCGCAGGGCGACGAGCAGCTCGACGTTCGCGCGACGGCGAACCACGCAATGCACCCCGCGGCGGTCGCGGTCGCCCGGCTTGCGTTCTTGCGCGCGCTCGATCAGATGCAGGCGCTGCCCGACAATCATCCCAAGAAGTCCGTGTTCGTTACCAATGGCGGCTGCGCCTCCGGCAAGGGCAGCCTGACCAGCATCGTCAGGGATCAGGCAGGCGGCAACTTCAACTTCGGCGCGGTGTGGGACGCGGCCGGTGAGGGCGATGCGGCAGAGAACGGCTGGATCCTCGAGGCTGCCCAGGCGCGCGGCATCAAGGTCACCTTCGGTTTTGTCGAGAGCGATCCGATGCTCACCTACAACGGCGTGCTCGAGCGTGCGAAAGGTACGGGGCGCATCGTCGACCCCGTGACGTTCACCCGATCGTACGTTCGCGGCCAGAAGAACATGCGAGCCTTCCTCGAGTCGCCCGAGTATCAGAAGGCGGTCGCCGACGGAGAGGTCGACGCGATCGGCGTCTACACGGGCAGGTTCGACATGGCGAAAAACTCCTTCCCCGATAAGCGGATGCTCGGCCGCGAGGGCCACATTCAGGCGAGCGACATCAAGCACCTCGCGCACGAGGGCGAGGTCACCGGCAAGGCAATCGAGCTGTTCGAGCAGTGGCTCAAGAAGGAGGCCTCCGAGGGCCGGAGGATCGATCACTGGCTCGAGGGCGGGGCCGTCAATCCGCTGAAGTTCGATCCGAACACCGGCGCGCAGACGGCACCCACGACCGATGGCAATCCGCAGCTCGCCGAACAGAAGAACGCGGTCGATCCGCAGCAAGCAGCTGATTCGCACCTGAGGCCGGAGCAGAAGACTTCGTGAAGCGAACCCCCGACGAAGGTCACGTGCTGTGCACCCCCTGCGCCGGCACTGGGCAGTCGGGTAACAGCCCGTGCTCGGTGTGCGGAGGAACCGGACAGATCCGCCGCGAGGACACCGCGCACTACGCCCGCGGCACGCAGCTCGCGAAGGACCTGCTCGACGGCCTCGATGCCCCCGACGATCCAGCGCGCAAGGTGCAGCACGACGACAACGATCGTCGTAACGCGGAGCTGCTCGAGGTCTATTACGTGCGGTCGGGGCAACAGCCGCCGACGGTGCGCACGACCGCCGAGATGGAGCTCGCGATGCGCCTCGTGCCATGCGAGCGCTGCGGGAGCCGCGAGATCGCGAAGCCCTCGGTCCGTGGCAGCGGCACGGCGTGGACGCTCGATGCAGTCTGTGCGAAGTGCGGCGACGAACGCTCGATGGCGTTCACGACGAAGGGCGATCCGCGCGCCACGCGCCACGCCGCTGACGAGCTCGGCCCGGGTCCCTCACTGTGGATCCGCAAGGAGACGTTCGATGCCGAGCTCGCGCGCGTGTTGCCGCAGGTCGATCAAGATCCTGCCGCTGCGCGCACCGCGCTCCTCTGTGTCAACGAGCTGGTCAAGCTCGTGCGTCCGGGCAAGGAGCTCGACAAGCTCCTGATCCAGCGCGCAGACCTGGCCGCCAAGAATCACTGATGTCGGTCGCGCGAGCTGCCTCGGATGCCTTCGCCCGGGTCCTCGCCGAACCCGGATCCCTCGCCGCACGACACGCACTCCTCGAAGCATGGAGACGCGAGGGCGACCCACGCGGCGAGCTCCTCGAGCCGCAGCTCGCTTACCACGCGACCGAGCAGCTGGCCTTGCTCGAGAAGCTCAACGTCCTGATCGCCGATCAGGGACGGACGTTCGCAGGCGAGCTCGCTACCCTCGTCGATGGCTTCACGTTCCACCGTGGTCTCGTCGCAGAGATCACTGTCACGGGAACCTCGTTCCTCGCGCTCGCACCGCTGGTGTTCCGGCTCGCACCGATCCAGCACCTGACGCTGCGTGCGCCGCTGCCGCCGGTCGAGGAGCTGTTCGGGTCGCGGTTCCTGACGAAGCTGGTCTCGCTCGACATGCCGACGCTCGGTGCAGCGTTCGGCGATCGCGGCGCGATGGCGCTCGCGCGCAGCCCGCATGCGCAGGGCTTGCGCTGGATCTCGCTGCCCGGAGCCGACATCGCGGAGGCCGGCGTCGAAGCGCTCGCTGCGTCGCCCTACCTCGACGGCGTGCGCTACCTCGGGTTGCGTGACAACCCCTCGGACCCCACGCCCTATGCGCGCGAGCACGACAGCAGGTTCGACGTCGGTCGCCCACCGCTGGCGATCGAGCTCGAGCGGAAGTTCGGAGTGCGACCGTGGCTCGCGGTCCCGACCGCCCCCGAACACTGGCCGCCGAACCGCGAAGCGCTCGCGATCACGCCCTGATCGAGACGCCGATGCGCGTGCCGAGCGGGTGACCGGGAGAGCCGAGGACCAGCTCGAAGCTGTCGACGGACGATGCGCCGAGCGTGTCCATCCAGGCGCCGAACCGGATGATCGCCTCGGGCGTGCGCGCCAGGATCCCGACGACACGCAGCGCGATCTCGGCGGGCTGGGCGCCGTAGGTCACGGTGCCCCCCGGGACAGCGCGTTCCGGAATCGCCGGGACGCGGATCCACGGCGGCTCCTCGCCGCGCAGCAGGGCATGAGCCGAAGTGAGCGCAACGAGGTGAGTCGCATCGAGCTCGAATGCGGGCGCGACCTCGACCAGCCGTTCGATCAGCGTCGGCGTTGCCGGTGCGCCAAGCTCGACAGTCGTGTGGTGCCCGAGCACGTCGACGCCATAGATGACCGTGCGGAGGATCCGCGGGCGTGGGCCCGGGTCATCACCGGTCAGTGCGCGGATCCGGCCCGACAGCGCCTGGCGCGCGGCCGGCGAGAGCGCGATCGCGGTCGCCGCGGCGAGGTCATCGTCGAGCGTCGCCTGGCCGGTGATCGACAGCGACGATGACCAGCCAGCAAGCCCGCGGCCGCTGCGCTGCTCGGTGCCGATACCGAACCCGGCGCGGATCAACCCACGGCGGGCGAGGGCGGCACGTGACAGTGCTTTCGATGGGCTGATTCCGTCCGCGAGCTGCGCGGCCCGCCGGGCGAGCCAGGGATCTTCTGGCAGCGTGACCTCGGCACCGAGCGTCTCGACGTCGGCATCGGTGAAGGCGATCGCATCGGTGAGGCCGCCGCCAGCATCAGCCAGATCCTCGATGAGCGCGTCGGCGCTGACCATGGCGATCGCGGCTGCGGCGCGGAGCCGATCGGCGACTGGAGCATCGCTCATGAGACGGGTGTATCAGCACGTAACCGCGCGAATCAACTTGCGCCTGCGGTTGTGTCGAAGGGGGTGGGTGGTACCATCGGTCGCCGGTCCATGGCTGACCTGTCAACGCTCCTCGCTGTCCTCGAAAACGACCCTGACGATCCACAGGCACGCGACGCGCTGTTTGGCGCCGCGCAAAATGCCGCCGCGGATCTCCGGGCGACCCGCTTTGCGTCCGCACGCAAGCTGATCGGCGGGCGCGGCCGCCCCGACACCGTCGTGATGCTGCTCAACGTCGAGCTCGCGGTCACCCGCGATGTCGAGCGCCAGGTCGACCTGCTGCTCGAGAAGGGGATGGTCCTCGACGGCGAGCTGCTCGATGTCGCTGGTGCCCGCAACGCCTTCACGGACGTGCTCTCGCTACGCGCGAACGACACGATGGCGAACGAAGCCCTCGAGGAGCTCGACGTCGCTGCGAAGAACTGGAAGAAGTTCGCGGAGAAGTACGTCATGGAGGCGAGCGGATCGACGGACCGGAGCCTCGCGACCGGGCTCTACGTCTCCGCGGCCGAGGCCTACGTGCGGTTCTCGCCCGAGACTTCCGAGGCGGAGACCTACCTTCGCAAGTCGCTCGAGATCGATCCCAAGAACACCAAGGCAGCGTTCCACCTCGCGCGGGTGTTGCGACGACAGGAGCGCTGGAACGATCTCGCGACCCTGCTCGAGTCGCGCGCTGACGTGGCACCGCACACGGACGAGAAGGTCTCCGCCCTGATCGCGCTCGCCGAGCTGTCGCGCGGAGAGCTGCGTACACCCGAGCGCGCGGACCTCGCCGTCAAGCGCGTGCTCGTCCTCGACCCGTCGCAGCCGCAGGCACTGCGCGCAGTCACCGAGGTGCTCGGCTCGACTCAGAACTGGCCCGCGCTGATCCAGACCTATCAGGCCGCCCTCAAGGCGCGTCGCGAGGAGGATCTCGGGATGCTGCTGCAGATCGCGATGGTGCTGTGGAAGCACGTCGGGGATCTGGATCAGGCCGAGGAGTACTTCCGCCGCGTGCGCAAGATCGATCCGGTGCACCCGGCGGCGCTCGACTTCTATCGCGCCTATTACCCGGCCAAGGGCGAGAACCAGAAGCTGCTCGCGATGTTGCGCCAGGTCGAGAAATCCGCGCGGCCACGTGCCGATTCGGGCCCGCATGCGCGGCCGATCGGGCTCGAGATCGCCGAGCTCGCCGAGGCGCAGAACAATCCCGAGAAGGCGATCGAAGCCTGGAAGCAGCACCTGCGCCAGGACTCGAGCTCGACGGAAGCTCGGGTCGCGCTCGCGCGGTTGTATCGCAAGACCGAGAAGTGGAACGCGCTCCTGGATCTGATGAAGGAGGAGATCGAGCGCCTCCCCGAGTCGGACGTCGCGGGCCGCGTCGAGCGCCTGCACCAGGTCGTCGAGATCTATCGCGATCGGCTGAAGCTCGACGTGATGGTGATCAACACCTACAACGCGATCCTCAAGATCGACCCCGACAACAAGCGCGCCGCCGACGAGCTCGCCGCGAAGTTCCGTGCGCTCGGGCGGTGGAACGATCTGATCGCGGTCCTCACCAAGAAGTCAGAGGCGCCGGACGTCCCCGACGAAGAGCGCGTCGTGATCTTGCGCGAGATCGCGGACCTGTGGTCGGAGCGATTCGGCAACTTCGCGAATGCCGTGCGCCCGCTCGAGCGAATCCTCGAGCTGTCGGTCGGCGATGCGGACTCGCTCGCCAAGCTCAAGGAGATCTACATCAAGCGGCGGCAGTGGCGCGCCCTGATCGATGTGCTCGGACGCGAGGCGAGCCTGTTGCCCGCAGAGGAGCGGCGCCACAAGCAGGCAGAGATGTCGCGGCTCGCGGCGGAGCGCCTCGGTGATACGCGGCTCGCGATCGAGATCCTCAACACGACGCTCGCGGAGGGCAGGGCCGCCGGCGAGCCGTATGACCACCCCGAGACGCTGACGGCACTGGCCGCCCTGTACGAGCGAGAGAAGCGCTACCTCGCACTCGCCGAGATCCTCGATCGTCAGGTCGGGGCACTGCTGGTCGGCGAGCCCGCACCGGCGCGCGTCAAGGAAGCGATCGCGCTCCTCGAGAAGCTCGGCCAGGTCTTCGCCGATCGGCTTGGCTCCGCGCAGGTCGCTGCCGCCCAGTGGCAGCGTGTCCTCGAGCTCGAGCCCAATCACGTGAAGGCGCTGCGCACCTTGCGCGAGCTGTACGCGACGGCCGGCGACTTCGCGGGTCTCGAGAGCCTGTATGCGCGGCTCGGGCAGGAAGAGGAGCTCGTTGACGCGCTGCTCGGCATTGCCGATCGTCTCGATGCCAAGGCGCAGCGGATTCCTCTCGTCGAACGTGCAGCGCAGCTCGCGCAGCAGCGCGCGGAAGCGACCACGGATGCGACCGCGGTCCAGGCGTTCGAGCGTGCGCGTCAGGTGTGGGAACGCGTGCTGGCGGTCGAGCCCACGCACGTTGGAGCTGCCCGCGCACTCGCACCGATCTACGCCAAGCAAGAGAAGTGGCCGCGCCTGATCACGATGTACGAGATCGAGCTCGGCGCAGCGCCCGACAAGAACGCGCGGCTCGCCAAGATCGCGCAGATTCGTCAGCTCTGCGAACAGAAGCTCGCGTCGCGAACCCTCGCGTTCGCATGGACCCTGCGCGCCTTCGATCTCGAGCCGATGAGCTCGCCGCTCTATGCGGACGTCTTGCGGCTCGCGCAGGAGCCCGAGCAGTGGCGCGAGGTCGCGGCGATGTTCGACAAGCACCTGTCGTCACCCGACGCGGGAATGAGAGCCGAAACGATCGATCAATGGACGCGGCTGAAGCTGCTGCGCGAGCTCGCGAAGATCGCGAGTCGCCGGCTCCATGATCCCGAGCGAGCCCGCGCGTACCACCGCGAGGTCCTCAACCTGGCTCCGGACGATCACGATGCCGAGCAGCACCTCGAGGAGCTCTCGATCCAGCTCGCCGACTGGCCGGAGCTGCTCGCGTCGTATCGGCGGCGCGCCACCCGCGAGAAAGACCCCGAGGAGCGATCGTCGCTGCTGATCGAGATCGCGTCGCTGCAAGAGGAGCGACTCGTCGATCTCGACGGCGCGGCGACGACGTATCGTGAAGCACTCGAGACCCTCCCGAACCAGCTCCGAGCGATGCGTTCGCTCGCCAGGATCGAGGAAGCACGCGGCGACTGGGAGTC
>JACCQV010000250.1 GCA_013813945.1 Deltaproteobacteria bacterium
AGCGATGGCCGCGCCAACAAAGGTCCCGACGAACGGGATCACGGTCAACGCCCCGACGAGGAGCCCGATCGGCACGGAGAGCGGCATGCCAACGATCGTGAACGCGATGGCGTACAGCACGGCGAGGATCGAGGTCACGATCGCCTGCCCGCGCACCCAGCCGGCGACCACGCGATCGATCTCGCGGATCACCTCGCGAACCTCCGAGCGCCGCCGCGGCGGGATCATGTGCTCGATCCGCGTGAGGAGGTTCGGGAAGTCGACCATGAAGTAAAATGCGAACACCGGGACCAGCAGCAGCTCGGCGAGCACGGCGACCACCGAGAACACACCGCCGACCGCGGCAGATGCGACCGCACCGATCGGACCCGACCCGGCGCTGAATGCCTGCTGTAGCCGTTCGTGGGTGACCTCATTGCGCCACTCGTGCGGGATCTCGACGCCGAACCGATCCTCCGCCCAGAGGCTGACGTTCGCGACCATGCGCGGAAGATCGGCGATGAACTCGCGCACCTGTTCGGCGATCGCGGGTGCCGCCAGCGTGATCGCGGTCGCGATCAGGCCGATGAACGAGATCAAGAGGATCCCGGCACCGAGCGGCCTGCTCAGTCCGCGCCGCACCAGTAGCTCGAGCACGGGGTTGAGCAGATACGCGATGCCGAGCGCCGCCAGGATCGGCGCGAGCACGTGCGTGAGGTACTTGAGGACGACGTACCCGAGCACCACGAACGTCATGATGAGGAGCCAGCGCAGCAGGCTCAGCACCTGCTTCAGATTCGGAGGATGCTCGCGGTCACTCACCCGCCACGGGCGTACCACAAACCTCGCGCGACCGGCGCGCCGGACTCAAGGTCGCGCGCAGAGATCGCTCGGGATGCATGCGCCGCTGTAACAGCCGGCCCAGATTCCCGGCGTCGTCCCTGTCGGGCATGTCGGCGCGAGCTGCCGGCAGCTGACCGGACCGGTACACGCCCCTGGGTGCGTTCCCTCGGGGACACACAGCTCGAACGGCCGCGGGCAGTTGAGGGAGTCGGGCGAGCACACGGTCTGCGAGTGGATCGCGGTGCACGCCGCGCTGCGCGAGCAGTCCCACGAATCGGCACCGTGACAGCTGACGGTCGCGTCGGGGATCGTGTCGATCGGGAAGCAACCGAGGAAGTCGGTCAGGCAGTTGCTTTCGAACGTGCAGCTTGCGTCCTTGACCACCCGGCACGATGGGTTGGCGGCGCAGGCCGACTCGCCGAGCGGCTCGCACGAGTGGCCGCAGGTGTTCCACGATGGAATAGGTGGGATCGGGGCAACTCCAGCGATCCCGGGGCACGGTCCGCAGTCGCTGTTGCACGGCAGCGTATCGAACGAATCGCACGTCAGATCGCCCGGATCACGCAGCGGTGCGGGTTGCGACCGCGCCACCTTGCTCGGCTCCGTGCCCTCGGCCAGGGCGCAGACGTCGTCGCCATCATCGCCGGTGAAGAACAGCGCGCATCCGGTCGACAGGCTGACCGCTACGAGGAGATAGGCGAGGCGCATGGACCGATGACTCGCAAGGCGCGAGCCAGACCATCAGCCGTGTCGTTCTGCTGGCTTGCGCGACACGCCCCTCAGGTTTCCGAGGCGACCTCTGCCCTCGTCAGGGGAGGATCGGTGCCAGCTCCATCGCGATGCTCTTGCGCTCCGCACGCCCGAGGGTCATCTCGATGTACGCCGAGAAGTAGTCCTCGTGGCGCAGCTCCAGCCGATGCATGCCCGGGGTGACCGCGACCCCGCCGCGCAGCGCGTTGAGGGGCGCAACGAACCGGCCATCGACGTAGACCTGCGCGTCACGAACGTTGCTCTTCAGCTTGATGATCGCATCGTCGGCGGTGACGCCGTTGGGTCCGACCTTGGGTCCGCATGCCGCGAGCGCGAGCATCAGCAGCGCTGCCCTCATGGTGCGCCCGAGAGCGTGAGCTCGATGATGTCCGCGTTGATCCGCATCTCGACGAACGTGTCGGTCGCGGGCGGCTTCTTCGCGATCTGCGCGATCCGCTCCACCGATTCCGTCGTCGTCACGCCGATCACCCAGCCGCCGGGCGAGAGCCGGCGCAGCACCGCGCGCTGCACACCTTTGGCGCCCTGCAGATACTTGAGCTCGGCGTTGACGATGCCCCACGGCGTCTTCGGCGACATCCGGACCAGCACGACACCGGGCTCGGCCGCCGGCGTGTCTTCGCCGGTGAAACCGTTCGCCGCGGTCAACGCCTGACGCGTGGGTGGCAGCACATCCGTGATCGCACCGACGAGGGCGGCATCGACCGCATGCTTGATCACAGCCGGATCCGTACCGCGCGCGGCCGTCGTCGCGGTGCCCTGCCCGACCAGCTTCTTGCCGCGGCGATCGATCAACCGCACGTGCGCGGTGACCAGCACGCCGTTGCTCGCGATGCCGCGGACCGGCACGGCATCACCGATCGACACACCCGCGATCGCCGCGAGATCCGCCTTGGCCGACGCGGCCAGCGCGTCCGCGTCCTCGTCACTGAGCGGCAGCTCCCCGTCGGCACGTGCCGCGGGTCCTGCGGCTGGCGCGCGCTTGACCGTCATCCCACCTGTGCGAAGGGCACTCGACAGAGCGCCGAGACCTGGCAGCTCCTTCTCCGCGGATGCGCCAAAGGTGGCGCGAACGCTCTCGCGATCGCCGACGCGGAGAAGGACCGTTACTGCGCGCCCCTTCGAGGCCTCACCGGCCGTCATCGTCGGGATTTTCATCTCCGCCAGCTTTGCGCGCACCTTGTCTCGATCGACACGCACGGTGACCTTGAGTTGCCGGCGATCGCCCGCCGTCGTGTCTTTGACCACCGTGAACTTCGCCACCCACAGCCGTGCCCGGCCCACGAGCTCGCGGTCGAGCTCGGCCTTCTTCGCGCTCCGCACGTCGGGTGCGACGACATCGGAGATCGCCAGCGTCACCGCACGCGCGAAGGCTTCGTCGAGCGCGGCGACCCTCGGATCGCTGCCCGACAGCTCGGCGTCACCCTCGGTGTCGTAGGCCCCGAGGTCCTCGGCGCGTGCCACGGAGGTCAGCGCGAGCAGGAGACAAACCAGCGACAGGGAACGCACGCAGGAAGCCTAGCAAACCGCAGCGACCTGCGCCGATCAAGGCGCGGCAAACGCCTGGCCGCTCGCGCTTGTTCCCGTGATATGCCGTCGCGATGGCGATGAAGGAGACCGAAGGGTCACTGCGGGCATACTTCCTGCTCGCGGGCGTGATCAGTATCTTGTTGTCGATCCGCGATCTCGGTGCGGCCACCGAGATCCCATTCTCGGCGCTCCCGACCGACTGGATGATGGCGATCTACGTCCCGCTGATCACGCGCCTCGGCCTCGGCGCCGCGTACCTGGTCGCCGGCATCTTCCTCAAGACCGCGCTCCCCACCGGTGCTGGCTGGATCAAGCACATCCTCGTTCTCGGCATGGTGCTGATGACGGCGAACGCCGTGCTGATCGCGGTGGTGCTCGGCTCGGACGAGGGAAGCTCGGGCCTGATCGGCGCGATCATCGGCGTCGCGATCACCGTCTACCTCTACAAGAGCGTCACTCGGCTCTCTGCCGAGGCCGTCACCCGCGCCGCCACTCCGCCCGCCGCCCGCGTGGTCTGACATGGGTTTGCCGAGCGAGGTCGTGCGGACCTGGGTCGAGACGTTCAATCGCGCCGATGCGGACGCGCTCGCCGAGCTCTACACGGAAACCGCGATCCATCACCAGGTCGCGGAACCGCCGGTCGTGGGGCGCGACGCGATTCGCACGTGGTTCGCGACCCGGTTCGCTACCGCAACGACGGTCTGCATCGTCGAGAATCTGTTCGAGGACGGCGACTGGGCGATCCTCGAGTGGAAGGACCCGCAAGGTCTCCGCGGCTCCGGCTTCTTTCACGTGATCTCCGGCCGGATCGAATTGCAGCGCGGCTACTAGGACAAGCTGCGTTCCTCCGGCTGAACAACTTGCCGCTTCCGAGCTGACGCCCGATCAGCGGCGGTCGATTCCGATCACCCGGAAGCCGCCTGCGCCACGTGCGATGTGGACGAACGCCGGAGGCACGCGGTCGTCGCCGCGACGGATGTCGATCCGGACGATCGTGTAGCCGTCGCGCGCCGTGCCTGGGCGGATCGGAGGCAAGCACGTGCGGCCGCCGGAGAGCGCGTTCACCCGCGGACCGCGAGCCAGCGCACGGCCGTCGTAGTCGTAGGTCGCCGTGACGTAGCGCGTGGCTGCGTCCACGCCATAGCCGTGGCGCAACCAGAGGTCATCGAAGCAGACCGAGATTGCGCCGGCGCGCTCGCGAACCTCGAGCCTGGAGATCGGAGCGACGCGACCCAGTGCCCAGCGTCCGATCTTGCGCTGCCGCTCGAGCAGCGTCTTGATCACGTACTCCGTGGTGCGCCGGTCCGTGTACTGACCCGCCTCGACCGCGGCCCGGATATGAGCCGGCGTGAACCGCAGCATGATCTCGGTGGCCCATAGCTGGTCGAAGCGATCGGCGAGGTCCGTCGGCCGCCACTTGTGATTCGGGGTCCAGGTTGCAGGCTCGAAGTGCTCGCTCTCGAAGTGCCCGAGGCCGCGGAGCTCGGGATACCGAGCCGTTCGCTCCCATGGGTGGACGTGGATCCCGAAGCTGACGAGCGAGACCAGCCAGCTACGCGGCGCATACGTCGTGCGATAGCCGAGCCGCGGCACCGCGGTCACCTTGTTGATCACGCCGAGCGAGTCTCCGAAGTCGAGCATGAACCACTTGACGTAGTTGCCCTCGACGACGCTCGCGAGCGCATTCTGCGACTTGAGGTCGGGATGATTGACCCACGCCCACAGCACGCGCTGGCCCCGGAGGTCGCGCCGCAGCTCGTGCGGAACTCGATCGTTCGGGTCGTCCTTGCGAACACCCTGGGGCTCGACACCGCCGACGACCTTGCCGTCGATGTGGCGACTGGCGAGCGCGCGATAGCTACCGTTCACGTGATCGACCGAGTCGATGTACTTGTCGAAGTCGGCCTGGGTCATCGCGCGCTTGCTGCCGTCGCGATTCTTGATCTCCGCTTTCGGATCGAGCACGAGCTGGTCGCGCCGGAACGTCACGACCTCGTTGTCGGGAACGTTGTAGCCAAACGCCCAGGTCAGGCGCTGAACGATCACGTCCGCCGCGGTCTCGGTCTCCGGGAACTCGCGCTCGTCGAACTTGAGCACGTAGCGGTCGTCGAGAGCGTCGACGAAGGTGATGCCGAGCGACATCCCGCCGATCTTGACGCCGACGACCCGCCACGGCTTGCTGCGATCGGGTCCACCGCGACCAGGCCCGCGCCTAACTTGCTCCGGCGTCACCGTCCGGTTCGTGAACCACGCTGAATCCGGGACCCCGCCGATGCTGTTGACGTTCTGCGCCGGACGTTCGTCACCGACCGTCAACACGCGCCGCGTCGGCTCGACCAGATCGCCGGTGAGGTAGTACTCGACGAGTCCCTGATCGAAGGATGGCGGTGCCTTCGCGAGCGGCACACGATCGTTCACGAGCGTGATCGGCTCCTGGTTATGGAAGCGCAGCTTGCCCGGGCCCGCGGGCATCGAGCCAGCGCAGCCGACCAGGCCAACCACCAGCAGGATCCGGGTCCCGATCATCACAACGCTCCCAGCTGCAGGTAGAAGCCAACGTGCCCGTCGGCAGAGCCGGCGATCTGCGCGCGTAGCGACGTCGCGTCGCCCGTCAGGAACCTCAGACCACCGCCGTAGCCGAGGTGTAGATCCGAGGTCTCGAAGGCGGACGGATCCGCTGCCACCGCGCCTGACTCGACGAACACGTACGCACGGCTGTCAGCGCCGAGTGCCCACTCGTACTG